>NZ_CVTV01000015.1:0-49812 GCF_900004865.1 Pseudomonas sp. 37 R 15
CGGGCCATGGCGAACCAGCGGCACGCCAGCCTGAGGCGGCTGGCCCGCAGGGCGGCGCCAGGATGACAAGTGCAGGGCGTTGTCTGGCGGGGCGAGTTCTGCCAGGGCTTGTTGGGGACGGTGGGCTGGCGTAGCGGCGTGCAACAGCACCATCGCGGTATTGAGCAGCAGATCGATCAGCGCCAGCTCGCGCGTGGTTGGGGCCGTGCTCTGCAGACCCGCCAGGTCCTGCTCCAGGCTGCTGACCAACACCAGCAGCCAACCGCTCAACATGGCCGGGCCGCGTGCCAGGGGCAACAACAAGGTGTTGAACAGCAACCAGGCGCCTTCCATCACAATGGCCCAGCGGCTTTCGCTGTTGGACACCGACGCGCGATCCGCCAGGTCCACCAACGCCCGTGCGGTGCTGCCGAACAGGTGGTTAGGCAGTTGGCCGTTGATCTGCGACTGCAGCCACTCTTCGGCGCCTTCATCGACGGCCAGCGACGCGGGCAGGGGCTGTTCAGGCGGGGCGAATTCATCCCCGGGCAGGAAGCGAATGATGTGCGGCTCGGTGAAGCCGCCGTGGTCGTAGACCGGCCGGGCCCTGTCGCTCAGCCAGGTCAGTACACTGGTCTGCAACTCTCCGGGGGCGGCCAGCGCATTGAGCAAGGCCTGGCGTGTCGGGTATTGATACAGGGCATCGGTATACAACGGTCGATACAGCAGGTGCGGGCCAGTGCCTACGTCGCGGGGTTCGATGATGAAGAAATTGTTCACAGTGTCCGGCGCGGCACCGGTCTTGCGGCACAGGGCCAGAGGGCGCAGCACGATCTCCTGATCGTCAACGACTCTGTCTGCCGGGTTTTCGCTCATCAAGGCTTTTACATACCGATAGCCGGTGGTGGTAACGCCGTATTGCTGCCTGATCGCATACTCCAGCGCGAGCATCGGCAGGTGGACCTTGAGTTCCGTGGTAAACAGGTGTTCTCGTCGGCGCGCCTCTACCGTGTCGGACAGCAGCAACTCCTTGATCTTCTCTGGGTAGCTGGTGCCAATGTCGACGCGCTGGATCAAGCCGTGGCTGCCCAACAGGTAGTCTTCGCTCAGCCAGGCGGGAAGCGTCGCGGTGCTTTTGGAGGACAGCGTCAGTGTGCCTTTGGGCTTGCCGGCGAGATTCTTCAAGGCCAGTTCCGTCAGTGACAGACGCACATGGTCGATAATGCCGGTGGTGCCTGGATAACCGGCCGCTACGGCGAAGTCCAGCATCAGGTCATCGGGGTCGTAATCCCCATGGTCGGTGTGCATCTGCGTGCGCAATGCGTCGCGGCTGAAAGTGTGGATGTTTTCAATGCCCTCGTTGAATGAGCGGCCCTGGTTGTTTTTCAACACCTGCGCCATATCTTGCAGATGGCGGTGGTAGGCAAAACGGTCATCGGCCTTGGCTTGCTTGAGCCATCCGGGCAGTTGGTGATCGATCTCTTGCAACTGCGCCGCCGGTGCCTCGGGCAGTTGGGTAAAAAGCACAGCGGGGTCGGTGAGTTTATCCAGGGTACGCGTGAGCACTTCTTCGCCTTGACCTTGAAATGACACGCTCGCCAGGTCCTCCAGTTGCTGGTTGAGAATCAGCCCGGCCTGTTGTTCGAACACGTTGCCGTCGGGTTCATTACGCCGCCAAGTGAGGCTGTCGAACTGGAACCGGGCCTGCATCCGCGTGCCCCAGGTTTCACCAAAGGCATCCAGGCAATCAAACGACTCGACAGCGCCGGACACGCTGCACAGCAGCACCTGCCTGTCGCGTACCAGCAGCAGGTCTGGGGTCAGCAGGCGTTGTTCGTTTCCGCCTCTGGACAGCGTGGTCTCAATGAAATAGGCATACGTGGCGGGCGTGGAGCGGGGCAGGCGTTCCCGGCTTACGGGCCAGGTGGCGGCGGTTGCCAGCATGTCCCGTTGGGCGTCGCTCAAGGTGGAGGGGCGCGTGGCGGCTGCGCTCATTTGCCCTTGGAGAAACTCGCCAAGCCATTGCCAGCGGCTGCTGCCGTGGCTGTCGAGGGCGCTCCAGTAGTCCGCCAGGTCCTGTTGCCAATGCAGGTAAAGCGAGCCGGGTAACTCGTCGATGATGCGCGCAACCACCTGCATGTCGATGTCGGCCAGGCCGCTTCCGGGTGCGGGCGAGAGGTAGTACGGCATTTCGCCGCGGGGTTGCAGGTCCAGCAGCTGAGGGTTGAGCACATGCGCTATGGCGACGTTCACCAGCAGCGGGAACGCATAACTGCCGGTCACGGTGGGGCTGGCCAGCTTGAGCGTGAGCAGGTCCGGTTTCAGATCCGGGTAGCGTTCCAGAAGGCCCGTGCGCAGTGCCTTGAACAACACTGAAAATAGGCGCGGGCGAGTGGCGAAATGGGCATGGATGGCTTGGCTGGGCAACTGGCTCAGGGCCATGGGTTGAATGGGCATGACGAATTTCCTTTTTTTCTGTAGATAACCCGGCATTGGTGGGTTGCCAGGTCTGCGGACCGATGGTCGGTGCGCAACAGCAAACTCCATTCAGTCGTGATGGCCGCGGTAACGGGATACGCGCAGCGCTAAAACACGCCGGCACATATGCACCACCGATTGCGGTAAGCGTCGTGATGCTCTGTCACTCCCCTTTACCCGGAGCGACACCATGACTGATTCACCGCCCCTTTGCGCCGCTGGAAAACCACCCGCTGCCACCCGAAGTATTCATCGCGAGTTTATTGAAAAGACCGTGCCCCAATGGCTGGTGGACGCGACACCTGCCCGCAGGTCAGCGCTTGAAAACACCCCGTCGGTGTTGCCGCAGGAATACAAAAAGTTTTCGCCGGCACACCGCAAGGCCGTCAATGCGAGCGTCAAGGCCAGTGCGGCCGCCCAGGTCCAATTGGACAGCACGATGTCGACGTTCCTGGACGTCGATGCATTCGCCAGGCCGTTGCTGGTCAAAGCCTTGAAAGACCAGCACCAGGTAGAAGTCGATGTCGACAAGACCTTCCTGTGCCTGCGGCGCGCGCTGGCGGTCAGTGTGCTGGAGGTGGAAGTGGCGTCTTTCGAACTCCTCAAGTTATCGATGCTGCAAGCCGCCTTGCATAACTTTGAAGCCTGGGAGTGCGAAGCGGGTGCTTACCACAACACCTCGGGTTATGTGCTGGAAACCGCTACTGCCGGCAACTATGAGCCGACGACGGTCAACCTGACGGTCAGCCAGTTCATGACGTTATGCCGCAGCCTCGATATCGGGGCGCAGTATCAGATTTACCTGAAGGCGTTCTTTGCACCGGTCGACGCCAGCCCGATACCGCCCCTGCGCCAACACTTTATCGCCAGTCAGAAGGCAACCCTGCAGGCCGCCGCCGACTACGCCGTAGCGACCGGGGATATCGAGGTGGCGGATCACGCCATGATTGTCTCGGTGATCAATGGCAGCCTTTATCCCACGCTCGGCAACAAAAAGGTCTGGTTGCTCGACATGAGCCTGATGGGGAAAAGACTGACCGGCTGCGTCTATTTTGCAATCGGCGATCAGCACAGCGACGCGTTGATTCTCTATATCCCCCATGACCCGGCGCATCCGCTCAAACGCTACACCAAGCAACAAATGCGCAACGAGTTCAAACGCCTGTTCACCGCCCGCGCGGGCATGGCCGCCGACGACCCTGCACCAACGCCCTATCAGCAGTTTTTCAGCCAGTTCGTGGCTTATGACCAGCGGCCGCGCTACTTCAGCCAGTTCACGCAAAAGTCTGCCGACTCACCCGTTGATCCGTTGAGCTCGCCTTGGCGATCGGCGGTGGAATTCCTGCTCGGGTTGTCAAAGATCTTGCGTATTAAAGAACTGCCGCCTGCAAAACCGGCAAAGATGGAGCCGGTAGCCGACCCTTACCTTGCACCCGGCAGCATGATGCCGTTTCGCAGCGGTGGTACTTATTCCGGCCTGCTCGACCTGTGGCCCTTTCTCTATGAAAAGCACCGCGACAAGGTGCTGGCCGACGCCCGCGCCCACGCGGTGCCGACTGCCGACGTCGACGTCAAGGCGCGGGAGGCCAAACTGGCACACTTGCTGGAAGTCGGCATGCTCGCGCTCAACCTGGTGTCTATGTTTGTGCCGGTGCTGGGCGAGGTCATGCTGGCGGTGATGGCCGAGCAATTGCTCTCCGAGACGGTGGCAGGCTCGATCGAGTGGGCCGAGGGCGACAAGCTCGCAGCCAAGGAACACCTGATCGATGTGGCTGAAAACCTGGCCCAGATTGCGCTGATGGCGGGTGTGGGGACGGCCGTGAGCCGGTTCAGGGCCGCCAACGCAGTGCCGGTGCTCGAAAACCTGAGCCCCGTCACCCTGCCCAATGGTGAAACCCGCCTGTGGAAGCCGGACCTGACGGGCTATGAAAGCCCCGAGACGCTGGATGCCGGCACGGCCCCCAACGCGCTGGGGCAATACACGCTCAATGGCAAGACCTATATGCGCCAGGGCGGTCAGCTCTACGAGCAGGTGTTTGATGAGTCGATCCAGCGCTGGCGGATCAAGCACCCGACCAATGCCGACGCCTACCAGCCGGTGCTGCACAGTAACAACCGTGGAGCCTGGCGCCATAGCTTGGAGCGGCCGCTGGAGTGGGACCGCCTGACGCTGTTGCGGCGCATGGGCCATACCACCGAGGGCTTTTCCGATACCGAGCTGATCAAGGTGGCGGATGTGAGCGGCGTCAGCGACAACGCCCTGCGCAAGATGCACATGGACCACGCGGCACCGCCTCCGGAACTGACGGATGCCATGCGCCTGTTCAAGGCCGACGCAGACAGCGGCCAGGTGATCGAACAACTGCGAGGCAGCCAGCCGATCGATGAGCGTTATCTGTTTGCGTTGCCGCTGGTGGCCCAAATGCCCCGCTGGCCAAAAGGGCGCGTGCTTGAGGTGTTCAAGGGGGCAGAGCTCTCCGGTGACTCGTTGAAGTACGGTTCCGAGCACGCGCCGCGTGGCGCGGTTGCCAAGACGCCGATCCAGATTACCCGCGCCGATGTCCTGGGCGGGCGATTGCCGGCGGTCATTCTGGCGGCATTGGAGGAGCCGCAAGTGAACTACCTGCTGGGCAGAGAGAGCGCGCGCGTGCGTGACTTGAGGCCGCAAGAGCTTGGCAAGCAACTCGCCGACTTTGCCCAGGCCCGCAAAGCCGCCATTTTCGACAGCCTCTACGCCGGCACCGAGCCGATGGACAGCCAGGTTCGCCGGCTGCAGCGTGTCTGTCCGGGGCTCAGCGAGGCTGGCGCCCAAGACGTGCTGGCCGATGCCCGCCCCGATGACCTTGAGCAACTGCACGCCACCGGCCGGGTGCCGTTGACCCTGCTGGAGGAGGCCCGCTGGTACGCCCGGCAAGGCCGCCAGACCCGCGCGTATGCCGGGTTGCGCAGCGAAACCATGGCCTTGAGGGACAGTCGCCGGTTGGCGTTGCATACCCTGGAAAAGCTACCGGGTTGGCCGCAAACGTTGCGCCTGGAGATTCGCGAAGACAGTGGTAGCGGCCCCTTGCTGGACAGCATCGGCAGTGACTCGGCACGAGACAAGAGGTATCTGGTGAAAAAAGGCCCGCGCTTCCAGGCGTTCAATGAACGAGGCGAGGAACTCAATAGTCTGCCCACACAGGGCGATAATTTTTATGCTTCGTTGATGCATGCCATGCCCGATGAGGCGCGGCAGGCGCTGGGTGTACCGCACGTAGGTCAGAGCGCGCAACTGCAAGAAAAAATCATCGAGGCTGCCGACCTTCATCGCAGTGAAACAGCGCAATTGCTGGAGCCGCAACGGCAGTGGTTCAAGCCGCCTGTGCGGATCAATGACAAGCAGGTGGGGTATTACGCCAGTGGGCGTAGTCCAGGCCTGAGAGCCAACCTTGCGGCGCGAGCGAGAGCGCTTTATCCGGAGCTGAGCGATGAACAAGCCACGGGTTATATTCGGCAGTTGCAACAGAGCAAGACCGACAGCGCCATACTCACCCTTCTGCAAAACCGCGGGCGCGAATACGCAGCGTTTGCCTCGGCACTCGACCAATGGGTAGGCCAGCCCCCGGTGGCGGCTGATCCATTCAGTGGCACACCCGACAGCTCGGCGTATCGGCACAAAACTCAAGTGGCGCAAATGTTCAAGGCGCTGTGGGGGCGCGCAGCGCTGGCTGGGGAAGTGAGCTTTTCCGATCGTCTGGCCATTATGATCAATGAGCCTTTGCCGCCCCTGACCACTGATTTTCCCCATATCCGTGAATTGTCGGTGGGTGGGCGCGGTATGAACGATGCCAATGCCGATAGTTTTCTTGCGCGCTTTCCTGACGTTGAAACCCTGTCCATTGGTGAAAACGGCCGCGTATGGAACGCAAGCCTGCTCGGCAGGCCGTCTCTGACAACGGTGCCCGTGGCCGTGAGCGCGATAGCGAAACTCAAAAGCCTGACGTTCAAGGCCGATGCGGGGACGTTGGCTGCGGACTTTTCCTCAAAACTCAATGCACTGACTGCGCTTGAGGAACTGCATATTCATTGCACCGGGTTTTCCCCTACCGCACTCAATAAACTCGATTTGTCCGCGTTGGTAAAGTTGAAAAAATTGCAGTTTGACGCGCCTCATACGCTGTCGCAGTGGCCTGCCTACGTTGAAGGTTTTACCCAGCTGGAGCGCCTGGACCTGACCAATACCAGCATTCGCGCACTGCCTGAGCGCCTGTATGACGGGCATGAAAAGCTGTGGGCCGGCCTGTCGCTGGACTGGTCAAAGTTCCCCCGCGAGGCGTTCAAGCCCGCGTATGAATACGTCAGAAACTATCGGGGAGGGAGCAGGCATTTGGCTGACTTGAACCAGATGGTCAGCGGCTACGCCTCGGGTGAGTTGCAAGCGCTGATGGGTTCCTCTCTGCAAACCACCGCGTTAAGCGAAAACATAATGGCGACCTGGGATACCCCTGAAACCAGGTTTGCCGCTATCGAGGCTCTGGGTGTCGAGCAAAGTGGGCTTTTCGGGGCGTTCTATGGCCCGGCGACCCCTGAGTTGCGTTTCAGGTCGCGTTTATCACCCTGGCAGTCGGGTCAAAATGCCGAGGTGATCAGCGCGCTTGAAACCAGCTGGCGCGGGGCAGTAGCCCAGCGCTATGGGGGGCAGGCGGATGTATCGGTGTTTGAATTGCCGGCGCAGGATGTGCAAGTGATCGCCCCACTTTACCCTGGGAAAGCCGTGACGCTGCCCGCTCTGCCGGCCGGGACGTTTTCCCATGTGCGCACGCTGCGCCTGGGTTGGTCGGGTGAGTCCACCGCGCAGACGCGCAGCTTCATCCGCGCCTTCAGTGGCACCCAAACCCTTGAACTCAACGGGCTTGGCTTGAGCGAGATACCCATTGGCGCAGATGATCTGCCCAATCTGAACCGCCTCGACCTGGCCAACAACGGCCTGGTGGCGACGCCCGCGGTCCAGGCGCAGCTCAATGGTCTTGGCAGCCTGGAGCTGTTGGACCTGGGCAATAACTCGCTCAATGGCCTGGATGTCAGCGCGTTGACGCAGCTCAAGGTGTTGAACCTGCGGGGCACGCGTTTGCAGGGCTGGCCAACCGGGGCCGAAACGTTGCCGCAATTGAACTGGCTCGACCTGCGGGACAACCAGATAGCGACATTGCCATCACCGGTACTGGCGAACGATGCGCTGTTGATGAAGGTCAACCTGGCCGGTAACCGGTTCAGCCCCACGGGTGAAGCCGCGCTGAAATCGGCGCGCCAGCGGGTTGAAAACGCCCAAGGCTTGCCCGAGGGTACGCTGCAGCGCTTTGAGCAGGAAGTGGTGCCGGCGGTCTTTGCACCGCAGGAGACCGATCAATCGATGGCTCGCTATTTGTTGCCATTGCCCGAGCCTGTCGCTGGCCCGCAAGGTGTCGCGGGGTATGCCAAACGTTTGCAGCAACTGCATCCGGCGCTGACCGAGGAGCAGGCCTTGCAACGGCTTGCGCAGCTGCGCAAAGACGGGATGAGCGATGCGCAAATCGATGTGCAGCTCAATAGCGGGTATGCGCAGTACGCGTCTCTGACCCGCCAGCTCAATGGCTGGCTGTATACCCGTGAGCTGCACGGCCCGGACGTGAGCGTGGTGGCCCAAGAGCGTCAGATGGTAGCGATCAAGATCCGCGAGTGCTGGCAAGGTGGCTTGGCGACCGAGCCCGCTGCTGAACTGAGTCTGCACGGCCTGCAAGCCGACACTCTGCCGGCATTAGACCTGCCGTTTGCCCATGTACAGACCCTGGACCTGACCGGTGTGCGGGTCTCGGCGCACGGCGCCGATGGCTTCCTCAACAGCTTCCCGGCACTGCGCAGGTTAGTCCTGGGCGGCAACGACCTGACGGCGGTGCCGCAGGCGGTGGCGCGGATGGACCAGCTTGAACAATTGGAGCTGTCGGCCAACGCCATCAGCGACCCCGAGCCGCTGTATCGCCAATTGGGTGGTGCGCGGTTGCGCCGGCTCGACCTGAGCCACAACAGCCTGAGTGAGTTCAGCACCCGTGCCTTCAGTGGGCTCCAGACCCTGGACCTGAGCTACAACGGCATTACACACTGGCCCGACGGCGCACTGGAGGCAACGCACCTGACGAGCTTGAACCTCAGTGGCAATACTCTCACGATGTTTCCGGATCGCTTGCTGGACGGTAATCACGATCCGTTGGTGCTCGGTCTCGACCTTACCGACAACCATCGGCTCTCACTCAACAGCTTCGAGCAGCTCAGGCACTACAGCGATACCCACCAAGGCGGTGGTGTGGCGGGGTTTACGCGCCACGACATTGACTCGCGGATTGCCGCCCTTGAAAGTGACTCCGAAGCAGACTCAAGCTCTGGTTCCAGTGATGATTCGGACGGTGACTCCGACGGTGATGGCGGGGAGCCGTTGGAAGTCATCCCCGACCTGACGGATGAGACGGGTGATGCGGCAGCGCAATCCTGGCTGGTGAACACGCCGGCCGCGCTGGCAGCGTCCAGGCGGCAATGGTGGCGGCAACTGGCCCAGGAGTCAGGCCATGGGCCGTTCTTTCATTTGCTTTCCCAGCTACGGTATACCCACGAGTACCGATACACCCGCGCCGATCTTACCCGGCGTGTCTGGGACGTGATCGAGGTCGCTGCCGCCAGTGCGCAACAGCGCAGGTCGTTGTTCCAAGCGTCGAAAACCCACAGCACCTGTATCGACGGGCGCATCCTTTCCTTCAGCGAAGTGGAGGTGCTGGTGTTCGAGGCGAGGGTGCTGGAGGGAGTGCCGGCGCACAATTTGAGGCTCAAAGGCCAGCGGCTGCTGGACTTGTCCCGGCAATTGTTCCGGCTCGACCAGGTCGACCTGTTGGCCGGGGCCAATGCCCGTGGGCAGGATCCGGCCGAAGCGCGTTTGGAGTATCGGATCGGCATGACCAGGGGGTGGCCTGATAGGCTGGAACTGCCAGGGCAACCCTCGTACATGGCGTTTGGCACGCCGCTCAGCGGGGCCGCGGTGACTGCGGCGCGCGCTTCGGTACTCGCGGCCGAAGCGTCCGATGGGTTTTATGAAAGCCTGATCGCTCGGGAGTACTGGCTCAATTACCTGCGCGAGCGCTATCCCGACGCGTTCGAGGCCCTTGAGCAAAACGCGGCCACGCGCCAAGGGGCGCTGGAAGACGAGCACAGTGCCAGGGAGCTGGGCACCGAGAGTCAGGAACGCTACATCGTCGCGTTGAACCTGTTGGAGATCGAGCTGGGTAGCGCACGGGCACAGAAACTGCTTGAACTGTCGCGCAGGGAAGTCGCGGATCTGTCGGCGGGCAGGGTGGCAACATCACCGCCGGGCTCTGGGTCGCCCAAACCCGGTCCTTCCTCGCGCCCGTAACTCATCAGGTGCCACTGCCCGCAGTGCGAGTTCGTCGTGCGGGGCAGTGGCGGGCATTCAGCTGGGTCAGCGTTCCAGGCCAAGGAACCCCTGATGGCCCAGGGACGCTTTGATCCTGCTTAGTTGTCATACCCCAGGTTCGGCGCCAGCCAGCGCTCGGTCACGGCCAGGTCCTGGCCTTTGCGGTTGGTGTAACTGGCCACCTGGTCCTTGTCGACCTTGCCCACGGCAAAGTACTGCGCCTGCGGATGGGCGAAGTACCAGCCGCTGACCGCCGCCGCCGGGAACATCGCGTAGTGCTCGGTGAGGAACACGCCACTGCGCCCGGCGTGCATTTCGCGAGCCTCGGGGTCGAGCAGTTGGAACAGCTGGGCTTTCTCGGTGTGGTCCGGGCACGCCGGGTAACCGGGGGCAGGGCGGATGCCGCTGTATTGCTCTTTGATCAGCGCATCGTTGTCCAGCTGTTCGTCCTTGGCATAACCCCAATGCTCTTTACGCACTTGCTGGTGCAGCCATTCGGCGCAGGCTTCGGCCAAACGGTCGGCCAGGGCCTTGACCATGATCGAGTTGTAGTCGTCGCCGGCGTCCTGATAGGCCTTGGCGACCTCTTCGGCGCCGATACCGGCGGTGGTGATAAAGCCACCAATGTAGTCGGTCACGCCGCTGTCTTTAGGCGCGACGAAGTCGGCCAGGGAGAAATTCGGTTTGCCGTCGGTCTTGATGATCTGCTGGCGCAGGTGATGCAATTTGGCGATCGGCTGGCCGTCGTCACCGTAGACTTCCAGGTCATCGTCCTGCA
Organism: Pseudomonas sp. 37 R 15; assembly: GCF_900004865.1. NCBI lineage: Bacteria > Pseudomonadati > Pseudomonadota > Gammaproteobacteria > Pseudomonadales > Pseudomonadaceae > Pseudomonas > Pseudomonas sp. 37 R 15. Next base: position 10,668 of record NZ_CVTV01000015.1, read on the forward strand.
CCTGGTTGGTCGGCCAGAAACCGAATACCGCACGGGCGCTGATGAGCTTTTCATCGATCAGCTTCCTGAGCATTTCCCGGGCGTCGGCGTACAGCGCGGTAGCGGCTTCGCCCACCACTTCGTCGGTAAGGATGCGCGGGAATTTGCCGGCCAGGTCCCAGGAGATAAAGAACGGCGTCCAGTCGATGTAGTCGGCCAGGACATCCAGGTCGATATTGTCCAGCACCTTGGCGCCGGTAAAGCTCGGTTTGATCGGGGTGTAGCTGCTCCAGTCGAACTGCGGCTTCTTGGCAATCGCCGCCGGGTAGCTCAGGCGTTCAGTGCGGGCGCTGCGGTTGGAGGTGCGCTCACGCACGTCGATGTATTCCAGGCGGGTCTTCTCGACGAAGCCAGCCTTCAGTTCCTTGGACAGCAATTGAGTGGCCACGCCCACCGCACGGGAGGCATCGGTGACGTAGATCACCGCATCATTGCTGTACTTGGGCTCGATCTTCACCGCCGTGTGCGCCTTGGAAGTGGTGGCGCCACCGATCATCAGCGGCAGGTGGAAGTCCTGGCGCTGCATCTCGCGGGCCACGTGGACCATCTCATCCAATGACGGTGTGATCAGACCGGACAAGCCGATGATGTCGCACTTCTGCTCCTTGGCGACTTGGAGGATCTTCTCGGCGGGCACCATCACGCCCAGATCGACAATGTCATAGCCGTTGCAGCCGAGCACCACGCCAACGATGTTCTTGCCGATGTCGTGCACGTCGCCCTTGACCGTGGCCATCAGGATCTTGCCCTTGGCCTCCGGCTTGTCGCCTTTTTCCAGCTCGATGAACGGGATCAGGTGGGCCACGGCCTGTTTCATCACCCGGGCCGATTTCACCACTTGTGGCAGGAACATCTTGCCGGCGCCGAACAGGTCGCCAACGATGTTCATGCCGGACATCAGCGGGCCTTCGATCACCTCGATCGGCCGCGCGAACGACAGGCGCGACTCTTCGGTGTCTTCAACGATATGGGTGGTGATGCCCTTGACCAGTGCGTGTTCCAGGCGCTTGTTGACGTCCCAGCCGCGCCACTCTTCGGTCTCGGCTTCCTTGACGCTGCCGTCGCCTTTGTACTTGTCGGCGATGGCGAGGAGGGCGTCGGTGCCGTCCGGGGTGCGGTTGAGCACCACGTCTTCCACGGCATCGCGCAGTTCGGCCGGGATCTGGTCGTAGATCTCCAACTGGCCGGCGTTGACGATGCCCATGGTCAGGCCGTTGCGGATCGCATACAGCAGGAACACCGAGTGGATCGCCTCACGCACCGGGTTGTTGCCACGGAACGAGAACGACACGTTGGACACGCCGCCGGAGGTCAGCGCATACGGCAGCTCGTCACGGATATAGGCACAGGCGTTGATAAAGTCGACGGCGTAGTTGTTGTGCTCTTCGATGCCGGTGGCGACCGCGAAAATGTTCGGGTCGAAGATGATGTCTTCCGGCGGGAAGCCGACTTCATTGACCAGGATGTCGTAGGAGCGCTTGCAGATTTCTTTCTTGCGCGCTTCGGTGTCGGCCTGGCCGGCTTCGTCAAACGCCATCACCACCACGGCGGCGCCATAGCGCTTGCACAGCTTGGCGTGGTGAATGAACTGCTCGACGCCTTCCTTCATGCTGATCGAGTTGACGATGCCCTTGCCCTGGATGCACTTGAGGCCGGCCTCGATCACTTCCCACTTGGAGGAGTCGATCATGATCGGCACGCGAGAGATGTCCGGTTCACCGGCAATCAGATTGAGGAAGGTCACCATGGCCTTCTTCGAATCGAGCATGCCCTCGTCCATGTTGATGTCGATCACCTGGGCGCCGGCTTCTACCTGCTGCAGGGCGACTTCCAGGGCTTCGGTGTAGTTGTCTTCGCGGATCAGGCGGGCGAACTTGGCTGAACCGGTAATGTTGGTGCGCTCGCCGACGTTGACGAACAACGAGCTGCGATCAATCGTGAACGGCTCCAGGCCGGACAGGCGGCAAGCCTTGGGAATGTCCGGGATCGGGCGCGGCGCATAGCCGGCCACGGCCCTGGCGATGGCTTCGATATGGCCTGGCGTGGTGCCGCAGCAGCCGCCGACGATATTCAGGAAACCGCTCTGGGCGAACTCTTCGATGACCTTGGCGGTTTCCGACGGCAGCTCGTCGTACTCGCCGAATTCGTTGGGCAGGCCGGCGTTCGGATGGGCGGAAACGTGGGTGTTGGCCTTGTTCGACAGCTCTTCCAGGTACGGACGCAGTTCGCTGGCACCGAGGGCGCAGTTCAAACCGACCGAGATCGGCTTGGCGTGGGCCACGGAGTTCCAGAACGCTTCGGTGGTCTGGCCCGACAGGGTGCGGCCGGACGCATCGGTAATGGTGCCGGAAATCATGATCGGCAGTTCGACGCCCAGTTCCTCGAACACACCTTGCACGGCGAAGATCGCGGCCTTGGCGTTGAGCGTATCGAAGATGGTTTCGATCAGGATCAGGTCGGCGCCGCCTTCGATCAGGCCCTGGGTGGCTTCGGTGTAGTTTTGCACCAGTTCATCGAAGGTCACGTTGCGGTAGCCGGGGTTGTTCACGTCCGGCGACAGCGAGCAGGTACGGCTGGTGGGGCCGAGCACGCCCGCGACAAAACGCGGCTTGGCTGGATTTTCCGAGGTCTTGGCGTCGGCCACCTTGCGCGCCAGGCGTGCGCCCTCGACGTTCAGTTCATAGGCCAGTTCCTCCATGCCGTAGTCGGCCATGGAAATCCGCGTGGCGTTGAAGGTATTGGTCTCGAGAATGTCCGCACCCGCATCCAGGTAGGCCTTTTCGATCCCACCGATCACATCGGGGCGGGTGAGTACCAGCAGGTCGTTGTTACCCTTGACGTCGCTCGGCCAGTCGGCGAAGCGTTTGCCACGGTAGTCCTGTTCCTCGAGCTTATAGCTCTGGATCATCGTGCCCATGCCACCGTCCAGGATCAGGATACGTTCCTTGAGGGCGTGGTGAAGGGCTTGCAGACGAGCGCTACGATCGGACATGGGACTACTCTGGTCAGGCATTACGGAGGGCATGAATGATAACAAACCTGTGCAGGATTTGAGCATGTCGGGTTCTGCATGAATATCGCTCATGTTGCAGGCAGTCATGGCTCGGTAGAATCACCGCCACTTTCAGACTGCACGCCTTGAATCGGGACCGGATACATGTCACTTCGTTTAATTGTCAGCGCCGTTCTGGCTTTGATAGCCAGTACGGTGCAGGCAGATGCTGTGCCGGTAAACCGCTCCGCTTCGGCGATTTCCTACACCCGCGACATCCAACCGATCTTCACCGAGAAGTGCGTGGCGTGCCATGCCTGTTACGACTCCGCCTGCCAGCTCAACCTGGGCAGCGCCGAGGGCGCGACGCGGGGCGCAAGCAAGATGCCGGTGTATGACGGCGAGCGCAGCACCGCCGCGCCGACCACGCGGTTGTTTTATGACGCGTTCGGCAAACAGGCCTGGCAGCAGAAGGGCTTCTATTCAGTGCTGGATGCCCAGGGCAGCCAGGCCGCTTTGATGGCGCGCATGCTGGAACTGGGCCATAACGCGCCGCTGCAACCCAATGCCAGGCTTCCCAATGAGATCGTGCTGGGCTTGAACCGCGCCAATATGTGCGCGACGCCGGGTGAGTTCAGTGCCTACGCCGGTAGTCACCCCAGGGAAGGCATGCCGCTGGCGGTCACCGGCCTGACCGACCAGCAATACCAGACGCTGCAACGCTGGCTGGCCTCCGGCGCGCCGCTCGACGAGCAAAGCCTGGCCCCCAGTGCCAAGGAAGCCTTGCAGGTACAGCAGTGGGAAAACCTGTTCAACCAGCCGGGCGCTCGGGAAAGCCTGGTGGCCCGCTGGTTGTTCGAGCATTTGTTTCTCGCCCACCTCTATTTCGAGAACGGTGAGCCGGGGCATTATTTCCAATGGGTTCGCTCACGCACGCCGAGCGGCCAGCCCATCGATCTGATCGCCACGCGGCGCCCCAACGACGACCCCGGCACCCAGGTGTACTACCGACTGTGGCCGGTGCAGGGCGTGATCGTGCATAAAACTCATATCACTTACCCGTTGAGCGCCGCGAAAATGGCGCGCATCAAGGCGCTGTTCTACGCCGGTGACTGGCAAGTGACAGCCTTGCCGGGCTACGGCCCCGGCAGTCGAGCCAACCCGTTCGCCACCTTCGAAGCCATCCCGGCCAAGGCCCGTTACCAGTTCATGCTGGATAACGCCGAATACTTCGTGCGCACGTTCATACGCGGCCCGGTGTGCCGTGGGCAGATCGCTACCGACGTGATCCGCGATAACTTCTGGACGTTGTTCCAGGACCCGGACCACGACCTGTACATCACCGATGCGCGCTATCGCGGCCAGGCCACGCCGCTGCTGGCCATGCCCGGGCAGAACGATGACGTGGGCAGCGTGCTGAGCCTGTGGCTGGCTTATCGCGACAAGCGCAATCAATACGAAGCCCTGCGCCGTGACAACTATGCGCACTTGCCGGCGCCAGGCTGGTCGACGCTGTGGGCGGGTAATGACAACGCCTTGCTAAGCATCTTCCGCCATTTCGACAGCGCCTCGGTGAACAAGGGCCTGATCGGCGAAGTCCCGCAGACGCTGTGGCTGTTCGACTACCCGCTGCTGGAGCGCACCTATTACCAGTTGGCGGTGAACTTCGACGTGTTCGGCAACGTGTCGCACCAGGCCCAGACGCGCTTGTACTTCGACCTGATCCGCAACGGCGCCGAGCAGAACTTCCTGCGCCTGATGCCGGCCGATACCCGCGAGGACTTCCTTGATGACTGGTACCAGAACAGCGGCAAACTCAAGCTGTGGCTGGACTATGAAGCCATCGATGACGACACGCCGAGCGGGCTTGACCTGAATGAAGAAGACCCTAAACGCGACTTTGCCAATCAACTGCTGAGCCGCTACGGTACCCTGAACGTCAGCCCCGATCCGATCAACCGCTGCACCGGGGCCTATTGCTCGCGCGCCGGTATCGACCCGGCCTTGCAGGACGCCGAACAGGCGCTGAGCCGCCTGACGTCGCGCCCTGCGGCAGGGCTCAAGGTGATCGACCAATTACCGGAGGCCACCCTGCTGCGCATCGAAACCGCCAGTGGTCAGCGGGTGATCTACAGCATGCTGCGCAATCGCGCCCACAGTAACGTGGCGTTCCTGTTGGGTGAGGCGTATCGCTATCAGCCGGGGTTGGACACCCTGACCATCTACCCGGGTGTGCTCAGCAGCTACCCGAACTTCATGTTCAACATCCCTGCCCAGCAAGTGCCGGAGTTTGTTGCGGCGATGGAAAAAGCCAAGGATGCCAAGCGCTTCGAGCAGATTGTCGACCGCTGGGGTATTCGTCGCAGTCACCCGCAGTTCTGGCAGTACTTCCATGACTTGTCGCACTACATCCACGACACCACGCCGGTAGAAGAGGGTGTATTGGACATGAACCGCTACGAGAACCTCTGAAGTGGCGACCGGGGCGATCAGATCGGTCCCCCCTATGGGCGATGGCCTTGGGGTTTTATGTACTTCCAGTATTCTCGCCCGTAGTCCATCAGCAACTCCGTGCCGGCAGGAATATCCTTCCACGCGAGCAGGAACACCATGTACTTGCCTACATGTAAGGCTGCCACATTTTCGATACCGACGTCGGCGATGCGCGGTACGTTGACCGCGTTAATCAGGCTGAGGATATTGCTGTTGCCGTGACCGCTGATAGACGCCCCTTTGGTGTTCGTCTGGAATAGATAAGTACCGACTGCCACCCTGCCTTTTTCCATTACCTCGGCAGCAATCGAAGCCTTGTTCAAGTGCAACTTGCCGGTGTAGGGGCCGAGGACATCGAACCGTTTGATATCGCTCTTGGCGACCACCGATAAACCCCGTTCCGAGCCCTCATCGAGCTTCTTGACCTCAAGCAATCGATCGAGCGTGCGATGGTGATTACCTTCCCTGGCGATCCATTCGCGGATGCTTTTGGTTGCAGCCTTCTTGATCTCGATATGTTGGCGGCCGTTGAACTCATCAAAAAATTGATTGGCCTCGGTGATCTTGATTTTTTCAGGTGGGCCTTCGAGATCCTGGGTCAGGCTGCGCCGCACATCGTTCGGGTCCTGCAGGATCGGTGCATTATTGTTGATTCTGTGATCGTAAGAGCCGGTGATAGACGTGGATCGGTGCCGTGAGGGGGGCGTATCGTCTTCCAGTCGCGGCCGCTTCGAACTGCCCGGCTGGGGCGGGGCAGTTGGGCGTTTCCTGGCGATCGGCTCGTCTACGATGTCTCTTGAGCCGAAAACCCGCATTTCTCTTCCCACACGGGTCAGGCTGCCGTTGTCGTTGACATAGGTGCTCCAGATCACCGGGTTGAGATCGTTTGCTTCAACAAATGTGGCCATGGAAGAGCTTGAATTATTGGCGTTGTAGAGGGTGTACCACGCTTGCAGATGGGTGTGGCTCACCGGGGTGAACTGCGCGCCGCTGGCATGTTTGGCGAGTACCTTTCCGGCTGCCCGATAGCTGCCATCCAGGTTTACATACTCTGCAAAGGCTCTTGGGTCGAGGTTGTGGTCGGCGGCGAATCCCTCGAGGGTGAGCGTGTTGCGTTTTTTCTGGGAGGTCGTGCGCCAACTTTCCAAATGATCGAAGGTTACCTCCGTGCGGGCGGTGCCTGCTCGGTCCAGCATCGTGAGCCCACGACTCGCCAGGTTGTCGCCGGTATGCACAAACTGCCTGAATGCGTTGGGGTCCAGGTTGTAGGTCCGCACAAAATCATCCATGGTTTTTTTCAGGGCGTTTTCACTGGCTTGCGTCCAATTCAACAGGACCGAGGGCGTGACGAAGTCGGGCTTTTCCGGAGCGCCGCCGGTGACTTTGATCAGGCTTGAATACCAGTGCCCCGGCTCTACGGACGATAGAGTGATCGACAAGTCCCGGTTGCTCTTGGGGTTGACCAGCACCACGGAAAAACTGTTGTCGGCGCCGGCGGCGGTCTCCTGGATAAAACCATAGGAGTTGTCCCGCACCTGATATACCGAGATCGTACCTTTGTCATCGATATTGCAGATGAACCGTTGGTTGTACTCGGCACGGAAAAAGATCCCGCGGGAATCGGGCTTGAGCCCTGCAATCCAGCGAGGGTCCACGGCGTATTTGCGGATCAGCGGGTTGCTGTTGCTGATAACCGTGACCGGCTCGCGAAACCGTGGCCCGAAAACGCGGTTGGAGCCGGCGTCAATCAGCCGATAATCCGCAGCCTCCAGGGTGCCGACATTGCGCATGGGGATGTTGGGGCAACCGTCCACCGTGAACAAGCGGTCGCCGGCCTGGCGCGGTGACCAGATGCGCGGGTCGACGGATATCATGTGGCGGGCTGCGACACTCCCGTCGCGCAACTGCGCGATCCCCTTGCTTGCCTGGCGCAGGGCTGCCGTGCCGAGATTGATCAGGGCGAATCGCCCCAGGTTCAATACCGCGACCACCGCACCCAGGGGGTTGAGTTCCTGCAATGTGGCGGTGATCAGCTTTCTGGTCAGCGTGGACAAGTGCGGCAATGCAAGGCGGATACCGGCCTTGCCCGCCTGGACCACGACGCGCGTGCAGCCGGCAATGTATTTACCGATGGGCACACCGAACGACACGATATCGGTAAAAAGGCCGAGCCCACCTGACTCGATACGCTGGGGATCGCCTGAGGCCAGGTCGTCGATAGCGCCCCAGAACGGCACGAACATTTTTCCCCAGTACGAGATGTCTTCAAAAAAGTCACGGCCGATATCCATGGCCCGTGTGGCTTTACGGGTTTTCTCCAAGAGGATCTTTTCATCGCAAAAGAACAACTCACGCGCGATCATCTCTGCCAGTGCCTCGATCCGTGGCGATTGGCGGATATTGGCGGCCAATGACAGGGGCTGCCGAGGGGGCAGCGGCGGTGGGACCTGTGGCGCTTGCTGATCGTGGGGCGCGATGAGCGCTGGCATCACCTGCCCGACTTGCTCGACGATCAGGGTGGCTGTCTGGCCTGGCTCAGGCTTCACGGCGTCCTGATAAGCTTTCCAGTCGAATGGCAGTTCGGTGCCTTTTCTGAAGCGGCCTCGGCTTGAGCGGCTGGTCCCGCCAACACGTTCAACCTTTACCTCGCCGCCCACCCACAGGTTTTTGAGGTCTTCGCGCACGCGAACAATGCCGGCGTTCGGGAAAACCTCGATGTAGCGCAGGGTGTAGGGGTGGTCAGCGCACGCCAGACGCAAGATAAACCCCGAGCGCCCGCGAACGGCGTCAGTGTTGTGCTTGTCTTCATGTTCGACCTGGACGTCATGCAGGGGTTTGCGCAATGAATAAACGGTGATTTCGTCACGGTCGCTATTGCCCGGCCATAACGGCGCAAACTGCGCCAGCAAGCCTTTGATCAGGGTTTTGTAGGCCGCTCTTGGGATGTGCAGGTAGTCATTGAAAGCCTGGTCAAACTCAGCGTCCGAGTTGAAGCGAAAACGACTGGGTGGTTGCAGCGCGAGGTCTTGCGCCGCCTTAATCATCTCGCTTTCATGCTGTTCCAGGGCGGCCAATGCGTGTTCGATGTCTTGGGTGGAGTAGCCGTACCGGCTTACCGGCAGTAGGCCAGTTTCTACTGCCCAGGTGAGCGTCGGTTGGATTTTCGCGGCAACCACCCGTGTTTGTTGTGCTGGTTCGTCGGCATACACACGAAGGAACTCACCCGGCAGATTGAGCAGTCGCTCGAATGTCATATGCCGTGATGAGCCTGGGGCAACGGACTCGGCCAGGATAAACCCGCTTTTGAAGTTGACCCATGCGCTGGAGGTGCCGTAGGGCAACTCATCTGGAATGCCCTCGACCCATATTTCACTGGGAATATTGGCCTTGAGCACGCAGACGGCCAGGCGCGCCGTCGATGGATTGAGGTCCAATGAGCGCTCGTACTCCTTGATCAATGACTGACGAATGACCCCATAGTTGACTGCCGGCGGGATGAACGCTTTGAGTTCGTTGTCGTTGAGTGAGTGGGCGTCGGGCGTGATCGTCAGCCAGAGTGCGCGCCAGAGCAGTTTCACTTTGACGGCTTGCGGGCACTCTTGGTCATCGCCGGCACCATACCAGTCCAGTGCCGCGGCGATGGATTGGCCCACTGCCAGGTTTTCGCGGGTATTGAGCAGCTGTTCCAGGAGGACGGTGGGGGTGGTGTCTAGCGCTGCTTGTTGTGCCGGGGTCAACTGCTGGGGGACTACCTGTGCGAACAACGACCGGGCATTGTCGCGCTCGAGGTCGCGCACGATGTGCTTGATGATCTTGTCGTCCTCTGGTCCTAGCAAGTGTTCCAGGTCGCTGACATGGCCATCGTGACCCAGCCGGCAAAGCGCCCGATATTCCTGCAGGTGGTATTGCACCGCCTTCCACTGGGCCATGGTAGTCGGGGCGGCGGGTATGATTGCGTAGTAGGCCAATACCCGATCAAGCCGAACTGAACCGTCGCTTTTGACGCCGTTGCCGACTTTGCGGTGGATGTCCAGCAGGACGTCGATCTGGTTGGCGAAGTAGAGCGGCGCTTTACGCAGCACCACTGGATGGCCTGCAATGTCGAACACTTCGGCTGGGGTGGGGATAGGTGATTTCGGCGTACTGAGTAGCTCGGACAGGAAGTCGTAAGGGAAATCGCCGAGCGGGGAGTTGTTGGGCGAGGGTTTTTCACTGAGGAACGTCTTGAAGTCGTCATCCTCTTCAAGGATTTTAAGCACGCGAAAAGCGGCTTTGCATTCGCGGCCCAGTGCGGAGTCTGCTGGAGGGTAGTAGTAAGACGTCAGAGCGTTCGCAAGTGTCGGGCCCTGGATCAGGCCCGCCAGATGGTCGAGCAGGTGATCGAGGTCCGACAGACGTGTAGGTGGACTCTTGGACATGAGTCGGGAAAGTGTGGGCTTCATTAAAACCTCGCGCGTGAGCAATTAGGATCGCGACGTCATGCTAGGCAGACTCACTCTCTCGCACGTGCTACATAGATAGGCATTGCTACAGGACTCGGCAGGGGCGCAGCGCCGGGATGCTTTTCCGACAAAAACACTCGGACTTTGTACCTGCGTAATAATTTGGCGTAAACTGCCCGCAAGCCTGTGAGGAGTTTCCATGACTGCCATAACCATTACCGACGCCGCCCACGATTACCTGGCTGACCTGCTGTCCAAGCAGAACACCCCGGGTATCGGCATCCGCGTCTTTATCACCCAGCCCGGTACCCAGTACGCCGAGACGTGCATTGCCTACTGCAAGCCGGGGGAAGAGAAACCTGAAGACACCGCCCTGGGGCTGAAAAGCTTCACCGCGTACATTGATGCCTTCAGCGAAGCCTTCCTCGATGACGCCGTGGTCGATTACGCCACCGACCGCATGGGCGGCCAGTTGACCATCAAGGCGCCGAACGCCAAGGTGCCGAATGTCAACGCCGACAGCCCGGTCAACGAGCGCATCAACTACTACCTGCAAACCGAGATCAACCCGGGGCTGGCCAGCCACGGCGGCCAGGTGAGCCTGATCGACGTCGTGGATGACGGTATTGCCGTATTGAAATTCGGTGGTGGTTGCCAAGGCTGCGGCCAGGCGGACGTGACGTTGCGCGAAGGTATCGAGCGGACCTTGCTCGAACGCATTCCCGAGCTCAAGGGCGTACGTGACGTGACCGACCACACGCAGAAAGAAAACGCCTACTACTGAGTAAGGTGTTCACTGCGACGAAAAACGGCGCCCCGTGAGCGCCGTTTTTTCTGCTTGAAATTCAGTCGGTTGTGATACCTATCTAACAATAAGGATCAAGTGTGGGAGGGGGCTTGCCCCCGATAGCGGTGTGACGTAGAAACTCAAGGTCGGTATAGATGCACATGTCCCGCCCGATACAGTGAAGACTCACTGAACGTGTCACTGGCCAGCACCCGCCCCACCACAATCAGCGCCGTACGTCGAAAGCCTTTGGCCTCGACCTTCCGGGCAATATCACTCAGCGAACCCACCACCCAGTCCTGATCCGGCCACGTCGCGCGGTGCACCACGGCGATCGGGCAATCGGCGCCATAGTGCGGCAGCAGCTCGGCGACGATCTTCTCCAGGTGATTGACCCCCAGGTGAATCGCCATGGTCGTGCCGTGGCGGGCCAGGCTGTCGAAGTCTTCACCGGCGGGCATGCTGGTTTTATCGGCATAGCGGGTCAGGATTACGCTCTGGGCGATATCCGGCAGGGTCAGCTCGGTTTCCAGCAACGCCGCGCAGGCTGCCACCGCCGTGACGCCGGGTATGATCTGGAACGCAATGCCCAACTCACGCAAGTGACGGATCTGTTCGCCAATCGCTCCATACAGGCTTGGGTCGCCGGAATGCACACGCGCCACATCGTGGCCGTTGGCGTGGGCCGTTTTGATCAAGTCGATGATCTGTTCCAGGTGCAGTTCCGCGCTGTTGACCACCTGCTGCGCCTGATGGCCTTCCAGTACCGCTGCGGGCACCAGCGAGCCGGCGTAGATGATCACCGGGCAACTGCGGATCAGCCGCTGGCCTTTGACGGTGATCAGTTCCGGGTCGCCGGGACCTGCGCCGATGAAGTAAACGGTCATGCAAGATTCCTGTTGGAGTGCGCACGAGCATGAACAATGCTCAAGATCGGGTGGGGTGATTATCCGGGTTAGCGTCGACGCCGGCCAATGCAAAGGTGGCCTGCGCGCTTTTGCGGCAAGTGATCAGCAGCCGGACAGGGGCGCTGGCGAGCTGCTCGGCCAGGGCCAGCGCGGCGCTTTCGGCAACCCCATGACACTGGGTATGGGCAAAAGCGACGGCGGATTTGTGGCTCAGACGTTCCTCATAAGCGCTCAGGTGCGCGGCACTGAAACACAGCAGTGGCACGTTCAGTATCCGAGACAGTGCCAAAAGCCCTGGCTCATCCTGCTTGCGCTCAATGCTTGCCAATGCGCTCAGGTGCTGACGGTCGATTCCGGCCTCGGCGAGGGCACTGTCAACCAGCGCCAGCAGGGCCTGGGCACTACAGCCTCGCTGACAGCCCAGGCCGACGACCAGGGTCATGCCGGGTATGAACCGTCGCGGTGCCGGCGGAACAGCCAGGCGCTGATCAAGCCCAGGGCCAGCCAGAACGCAACGTTGGTCAACTGCGAAGCGATCTTGAACTGCGCTTCCAGGGCTTGCGGTGCCAGCATCGAATGCACCTCGGGTTGCGGTGCGCCGATCACGTGGGGCACCACAAGAATTGCCACACCCAGAACTTTCAGCCACCCGTTGCGCCCGAACACCAGCAACGCAATTGCTGCAGCCGTCGAGGCGGCGGTGCCGACCCACCAGATCTGGCGCTGTGCCAGGTCTGCGGCGGCGGTACCCGGCAACTCCGGTGGCAGGCCCAAGGTGGGGGCGAGCACAAAGGTCGCGTAACCGGCCAGCCCCCACAGCAAACCTTGGGCGGTGCGAGTGGGGGCACGCAACGTGTAGAGCCCGGCCAGCATCAGCGCAAACCCGACCGCTACCACCAGGTTGCCGCCGGTGGTGGACAGCACGCGTTGCCAGCCGTCCTGCGGCTCCCAGGCCTGGGCGTCATGGGTGTGTGCAGGCGCGCCTGCGGTGTGCTCATGGGTGACTTCGGTGGCCGATGGGGCCTTTTCGAAGGTTTCCGCCTGCAAAATCAGTGGAGCGACCCACAAGCTTTGCAGCAGCGTCAGCAACAGGGCAGCCAGAAGGCCGGTGAAGCCCGCAGTTTGCGCGATACGCTTGATCATCTCGGCAGGCCTCAGTGGCACGGGAACGCGGCGCTGTGCCGGGTATCATGGGCGGCGTTGTGCACCGCCTCGATATGCGAGAAACCGGCGAAGTACACCAGGCACGCGCCGAGGATCGACGCGCCGATGGCGGCGCTCAGGCGTTGGCTCAGGGTAGAGGTGCTGCTGGCGGTGTGCGAGGTACTGCTGGTGATCGACATGGCGCGTCCCTTCAGGTGTCTTGAGTGAAACGAGCGCATGAGAACCCCGCGAGCCGGGCACGCAGGGTTCTGAACAGCGCCCGCCCACCGCGGGTTTGTTATCTGAATTTTTCGGGCCGGTCTCCGGGCTTGCGAGGGGACGGCTCTGGAAAGAGTCGGCCTGACAAGCGTCTCCTTCCCATGCACAGGCACAGTGGATTTGACGCTTCGCTCGCTTACCGTTGCGGGGGCAGCACCGGACTGTTCATGCCTCTGATCAATCAAGGCATGGGTCACCGGTTTCCCGTTTCACCCTGTGAAGGGCACCCGAAACAAGATGCATAGGAAAACACGGGCCAGACCTGGGCGTCAATTGAGGCACAGGTTGGCGCAGCGCTCAGTGCTGCTGGGCAACCAATAGGCAATATCCTTAATTGGTTAAGGGCGTGCTCATGCTTTATTTTTATTGTCGCGTGTTGGAAGGTGGCCCCTGGAAGTTGAAGTGTCATTCGGGGTAGGAGGCTTATTTATGACGTATGTATCTCGACGTGTTTTTAATCCGGGTAATGTGTCCGAATATAGTCATCAGCTGCAACACGGCTGCGCACCCGACGACCAACAGCGTCCAGGCGCCAACGCCCCCGCGCTTTGGGACACATCCTTGCGTGTCGACGATCCCTACTATCGCGCAGGCTCCGGTAAACCCTCGTGGTCTACGGAGGCGATGGCGCGCAACATTGACAGGAGGGGGCGTCGGTTGACAGACAGCAATCGCGATGGCGTCGTGCGGGTCGGTTATACGTTTAATGAAGTTGCATCACAGGAAAGCAAGTTTAACGAAACACAAAAAGCACAGGCCAGACGTTCAATGCAATCCTGGGCGGATGTGGCGAATATCAAGTTTGAAGAAGATGCTGTTGACGCTGAAGCGCGGCTGCGGTTCGTCAACAGTGACAACCAGCAGCCACCGGTGGCGGACGGCTTGTTCTCGAGTTATCAAGGACGGGTACGGGTTAACCCCGACTATTCGGATAACCGCGCGCCGGCAGTCAACAGCTTCGCGCGCCAAACGCTCACTCACGAGATCGGACACACATTGGGCGCCGCGCATACGGGCAATTATGATGCGTCGTGGGGGCCTTCCAACTATGCAGACCACGCCGCCTACGCACAAGACAGTCGGGGCCACTCCGTCATGAGTTATTTTGCGCCGGGCAATACCGGTCAGGACTTCAAGGGCCAACATGCCTCGTCGCCGTTGATGGCTGACATTGCCTGGTCTCAGCGGGTCTATGGTGCCAATCACCAGACCCGTAACACCGATACCACCTACGGGTTCAACTCCAATACCCAGCGAGACGACCTGTCCTTGAGTTCATCGCGCAACCGTGCTGTCTTTTGCGTCTGGGATGGGGGTGGCAACGATACGTTGGACTTCTCCGGATATCATCAGGACCAGGTGATCAACTTGCGTGCCGAATCCTTCTGCGACGTAGGGGGAATGAAGGGCAATGTGTCCATCGCCAAGGGCGTTGTCCTGGAAAACGCCATCGGTGGTTCGGGCAATGACGTGCTGATCGGAAATGACGCCGACAACCGCCTCAAAGGCGGCGCCGGGGCGGACCGCATGCGCGGCGGTGCGGGCAGCGATACGTTTGTATACGACAATGCCGGTGATTCGACGTTGTACGCCCCGGACCAGGTGACCGACTTTGTCAGTGGTCAGGACAAAATCGATATTGGCGCGCTGTTGCGCAAACATGACATCCGTTCGCTGACATTCGTCAGCCAGTTCACCGGGCGGGCAGGCGAGGTGGGCGTGGGCTACGATCCGCACACGAACGAGTCGTGGGTCGTACTCGACTTGACCGGCAATGGCGAGATTGACCTGTACCTCGAGAGCCAGGGGCAAATACTGCATACCGATATTGTTGGCGATGTACCTGTCAGCTATCACTACGCCTGAACCTTCCATCGCGGCTACGGGACATTGACCGCAGACCGCGCACTGCGTAGCCTTGCCTGCTCGAGGTTCTTCGGCTGCGGCCGAAGCTAAGAAGGGAACGCGGTACAAGCCGCGGCTGCCCCCGCAACTGTGAAGGGTTCACCTGACTGCAATGCCACTGCCGATACGGCGGGAAGGCGCAGCCGGCGCCGGTCGCAAGACCCGCAAGCCCCAAGCCAGGAGACCTGCCTCGCAATCGATTTTTCAATTCAACCGGGCGGGGTGATCCGGTGACGAAACCCGCTGCTGCGCGCCGCCGCAGGGCCTGTCGTCCCGTATGCCCGCCCCAAAGGGCATCCGATGAAAACACTGGCCAAACTCCCCGTCACCATCGTTACCGGCTTTCTCGGCTCGGGCAAGACTACGTTGCTGCGTCATATGCTCGACAACGCCCAGGGCCGTCGCATTGCCGTGATCGTCAACGAGTTTGGCGAGCTGGGCATTGACGGTGAAATCCTCAAGCAGTGTTCCATCGGTTGCACCGAGGAAGAAGCCAATGGCCGCGTGTACGAACTGGCCAACGGTTGCCTGTGCTGCACCGTTCAGGAAGAGTTCTTCCCGGTGATGCGCGAACTGGTGGCCCGACGCGGCGACCTTGACCACATTCTCATCGAAACCTCGGGCCTGGCCTTGCCCAAGCCATTGGTCCAGGCCTTCCAATGGCCGGAAATCCGCAATGCGTGCACCGTGGACGCGGTGATTACCGTGGTCGACAGCCCGGCCGTGGCTGCCGGCACCTTCGCCGCGTTTCCGGATCAAGTCGATGCCCAGCGCAAACTCGACCCGAACCTGGACCACGAGTCGCCTTTGCACGAATTGTTCGCCGACCAATTGGCCAGCGCCGACCTGGTGATCCTCAACAAATCCGACCTGATCAGCGCCGAAGACCTGGCCCGCGTGCGCCTGGAAGTCGCTGAAGAGCTGCCGCCGGCGGTGAAGATCATCGAAGCCAGCAGCGGTCGCCTGCCGTTGGACGTGCTGATTGGCCTGGGTGCGGGCTCGGAGGAGCACATTGATGCTCGCCACAGCCATCATGATCATCACCACGACGGTGAGGACCCCCTTAATCACGACCACGATCACGACGCCTTCGACTCGATCTCCATCGACCTGCCTCAAGCAGACGAAGCCCTGTTGCTCGACGCCCTGACCCAACTGGTGGTGCAGCACGGCATCCTGCGCGTCAAAGGTTTCGCTGCGATCCCGAACAAGCCGATGCGCCTGCTGATCCAGGGCGTGGGCACGCGCTTCGACAAGCACTTTGACCGGGCCTGGGGCTTGGAAGAAGCACGCACCACGCGCCTGGTGCTGATCGGCCAGGAACTGGATGCCGCCGGCCTCGAAGCGCAACTGCGCGCTGCCCTCAGCGTTTAACCATGCACCTGCTCAGGACCCAGCCCGGTGGTTTCGTCGCGGACGACACTATCGCCGACCTTGGCCAAACCCCTGCCGAACTGGTGATCCTGTGCAGCGGCGATTCCAGCCTGGCGCTGCTCGCCGAAGCGGCGCAGCAGTTGCCCGAGGATTACCCCAGCCTGCGCCTGGCCAACCCGATGCAGGTGCAGAACCACGCCTCGGTCGACCTGTACGTCGATGAGGTGCTGCGCCACGCCAAGGTCATCCTGATTTCCTTGCATGGCGGCATCGGTTATTGGCGCTACGGCATCGAGCGCCTGGTGGAACTGGCCGAGCGCGGCGTCACGCTGATCCTGATGCCGGGGGATGATCGTCCGGACCCGGAACTCAGCGGCCTGAGCACCGTCGCCGCCGAACAGCGCGAGCGTCTGTGGCACTTTTTGCGCCAGGGTGGCCTGGGCAATGCGCTGGACTTTTATCACTGTCTGGCCAGTGCCCATCTGGGCCGCGACTATGCCTGGGCCGAGCCGCAAACCTTGCCGCGTACGGCGATCTATCACCCCCACAGAGCCAATGCCCGCCTCAATGACTGGCAGGCGGATTGGCGCGCCGACGTCCCCGTGGCTGCGGTGCTGTTCTACCGCTCCCACTTGCAGGCGGCCAATACCGGGTTTATCGATGTGTTCTGCCAGCGCTTGCAGGCAGCGGGCCTGAACCCGTTGCCCATCGCAGTGGCCAGTTTGAAAGAGCCCGGTTGCCTCACGGTGGTCGAGGACCTGTTGGACGAGGTGCAAGCCGCGGTGATACTCAACACCACAGGCTTTGCCCAATCCAGCCCGGAAGCACCGCACCTGCGCCCGTTTCGGCGCAATATCCCGGTAATTCAGGCGATCTGCGCCCAGGATAACCAACCCGGCTGGGAAGCCAGCGCACAAGGGCTCGGCCCCCGCGACCTGGCGATGCATATCGCCTTGCCAGAGCTGGACGGGCGCATCATCAGCCGGCCGATCAGCTTCAAGGACCTGGCCTGGCGCAGTGAGCGCAGCCAGTCGGACGTGGTCTGCTACCGCGCCGCGCCCGAGCGCATGGATTTTGTCGCCGAACTGGCGCGCCGCTGGGTCGAGCTGGCGCGACTGCCGAATGCGCACAAGCGTGTCGCATTGATCCTGGCCAATTATCCAACCCGCGACGGCCGTATCGGCAACGGCGTGGGCCTGGATACGCCGGCGGCAGCGCTGAACATCCTGCGCGCGTTGCAAGCCGAAGGGTACCCGGTGCCGTCCACCTTGCCGGACAGCGGCACCGCCTTGATCCACGCATTGCTGGGCGGCGTCACCAACGACCTGGACAGCCTCGACCTGCGCCCGTGCCATCAAAGCCTGGGCCTGGACGACTATGAAGCGATGTTCCAGCGCCTGCCTGAAGTCAATCGCCAGGCGGTGATCGCGCGTTGGGGCGCACCGCATCAGGACCCGATGTGCCGCGACGGCCGCCTGATGATCGCCGGCCTGCGCCTGGACCAGACCTTCGTCGGTATTCAACCGGCGCGGGGCTATCAGGTTGATCAGAGCGCGGTGTATCACGACCCTGACCTGGTGCCGCCCCACGGCTATCTGGCTTTCTACTTCTGGCTGCGCCGAACCTACGGCGCGCATGCGCTGATTCATGTGGGCAAGCACGGCAATCTCGAATGGCTGCCCGGCAAGGGCGTGGGCCTGTCGGAAAACTGCTGGCCGGACGTGCTGCTCGGGCCGCTGCCGAATATCTACCCCTTTATCGTCAATGACCCGGGCGAGGGCGCCCAGGCCAAGCGGCGTACCCAGGCGGTGATCATCGACCACCTGATGCCGCCCCTGACCCGCGCCGAAACCTACGGCCCGCTACGCGACCTGGAATTGCTGGCCGACGAATATTACGAAGCGCAGCTGCTCGACCCGCGACGCGCGCTGGAATTGCAGAAAGACATCCTCAAGCTGGTGCGCGAAACCCGTATCGACCAGGAACTGGAACTGGAGCTGGACGGCGAGGCCGATGCCGACATCTGGTTACCGCGCCTGGACACTTACCTGTGTGACTTGAAGGAATCACAGATCCGCGACGGCCTGCATATCTTTGGCGAGTCGCCGGCGGGGCGCTTGCGTATCGATACCTTGCTGGCCTTGCTGCGCATTCCCCGTGGCGATGGCCGTGGCGCGCAATCGAGCCTGTTGCGGGTGTTGGCCAAAGCGTTCGAGCTGGGTTTCGATCCGCTGGACTGTGCGCTGTCAGAGCCGTGGACCGGGCGTCAGCCGGAAGTGTTGCGCAAGCTCGACGCACAGCTGTGGCGCACCGCCGGTGACACCCGCGAGCGCCTGGAGCTCTACGCGATGCGCTTGATCGAGCAGGCGCTGGAGGGGCCGCTGGAGCAGTTGGAGGAAGCCGGCTGGGAAGAGGTGAAGGCGGTGGTCGAAAGCTTGCGCATTGTCGTGGCGCCGCGCCTGGATGCCTGCGGCCCGGCAGAAATGCGCGGCCTGCTGGACGCCCTGGGCGGTCGCTTTGTGCCGGCCGGTGCCAGTGGCGCGCCGAGTCGCGGGCGCCTGGATGTATTGCCCACGGGGCGCAATTTCTTCACCGTGGATGTGCGCAACCTGCCGACCACCACGGCCTGGCGCATCGGGTTCCAGTCGGCCAATCTGCTGCTTGAACGGCACCTGCAGGACCACGGCGATCATTTGCGCCAACTGGGCCTGTCGGTGTGGGGCACTGCCACCATGCGCACCGGTGGCGACGATATCGCCCAGGCCATGGCGCTGATGGGTGTGCGCCCGGTATGGGCCACCGGCAGCCAGCGCGTGGATGACTTCGAGATTCTGCCGATCAGCCTGTTGGACCGTCCGCGTGTCGACGTGACGCTGCGCGTCTCCGGCTTCTTTCGTGACGCGTTCGCCAACCTGATCCGCCTGTTCGATGCGGCGGTGCAAGCGGTGGCGGCCCTGGACGAGCCGGATGACATGAACCCGCTGGCCGCCAAGGTGCGCAGTGAGCGCCAAGCGCTGCTTGAGTCGGGCCTGGACGCAGCGTCCGCGGCGAAACAGGCCGGTTGGCGCATTTTCGGCGCCAAGCCAGGCGCCTATGGCGCGGGCGTGCAGGGTGCGATTGACGGTCGCCTGTGGCAAAGCCGCGAGGACTTGGCCGAGGTGTACCTCAATTGGGGTGGCTACGCCTACGGCGGCGCCGACGAAGGCACCGCTGCCCGTGGGCAATTCGCCCAGCGCTTGAGCCAGGTGCAGGCGGTGCTGCAGAACCAGGACAACCGCGAGCACGACGTGCTCGACTCCAATGATTACTATCAATTCCAGGGCGGCATGCTCGCCGCCGTGGAAACCCTGAGCGGCGACAAGGCCGCCAGCTATCATGGCGATCACAGCCAGCCGGACCTGCCGAAAATCCGCACCTTGAAGGAAGAGCTGAATCGGGTAGTGCGTTCCCGTGCGGCCAACCCGAAGTGGATCGAAGGCGTGAAGCGTCACGGCTATAAAGGCGCGTTTGAAATGGCTGCGACCGTGGACAACCTGTTTGCCTTCGACGCCACCACCGCGTTGATCGATGATCACCAATACGCGCTGCTCGCCGACGCCTACCTGCTCGACCCTGACACCCGCGCGTTTGTGCAACAGCACAACCCCGACGCCCTGCGCGACATGACCGAGCGCATGCTCGAAGCCCAGCAGCGCGGCATGTGGCAAGCGCCCGGCGCTTACCGCGAAGCGTTGGAAAACCTGTTGCTGGATATGGAAGAAGACAGTTGATGACCGATATTGCGCATTTCCCGCTGGCCGCCGTGGTCGCTGCCGATGAGCTGAAACTGGCGCTGTGCCTGAACGCGATCGATCCCAGGATCGGCGGTGTGCTGATCGAAGGCCCGCGCGGCATGGCCAAGTCCACCCTGGCCCGTGGCCTGGCGGACCTGCTCGCCAGCGGGCAGTTTGTCACCTTGCCCCTGGGCGCGACCGAGGAGCGCCTGGTCGGCACCCTGGACCTGGACGCCGCGCTCGGCCAGGGCCGTGCACAATTTTCCCCCGGCGTGCTGGCCAAAGCCGATGGTGGCGTGTTGTACGTTGATGAAGTCAACTTGCTGCCTGATCATTTGGTCGATCTGTTGCTTGATGTGGCTGCCAGCGGCACTAACCTGATCGAACGGGATGGCATCTCCCATCGGCATGCGGCGCGTTTTGTGCTGATCGGCACGATGAATCCGGAAGAGGGAGAGCTGCGCCCGCAGCTGCTCGACCGCTTTGGCTTCAACGTGGCCTTGAGCGGGCAGACGTTGCCGGCCGAGCGTGGGCAGATCATTCGTCGTCGCCTGGATTTCGACAGTGACCCCGTCGCGTTCTGTGAACAGTGGGCGCTGCCGCAAGCCGCTTTGCGCGAACGCTGCACCCAGGCGCGCGCGCGCCTTGACAGTATCGAGCTGGATGACCGTGCCCTGGAGCAGATTACCCAGCGCTGCTTTGCCGCAGGCGTGGACGGGATGCGCGCCGACCTCGTGTGGCTGCGCGGCGCCAGGGCGCATGCCGCCTGGCGCGGGGCCGGCGCTATCGCCGAGGAAGATATAGACGCGGTCGCGGAATTTGCCTTGCGTCATCGACGCCAGGAGCAGGCACCGGCGGCCAGTCCGCCCAACCAGGCCCAAGCCCCCCAACCCTCGGACCCCTCGCCGGGCCAGGGCCAATGGGGCGATATGCCCGCGCCGGCCCTGCCCACCGGGCCCCGCCGCGATGTTCCCGCCTGGCCAAAAAAGCCCTAGGCATTCGCCCTCGACCTGACGCGGGGGCGGATGCCCGACCCAAGGCAGGGCGGCTGGATAATGGCAGGCAAGGCAAGGCGCGCAGTGCGCGCCAGGGCCAAATCAACTGGCCGGTCACCTTGCTCGGCGGCAGGCCGCAAAGCCGTGAAGATTTACGCTGGCAGGTGCGCAGCCGCTCTGCCCAGGAGCTGTGGCTGGTGATTGTCGACGCCTCGGCCTCCACCCGGCGGCACCGCGCGTTGAGCGATGCCAAGGGCCTGCTGGCGCAGGTGTTTGATGACGCCTACCGACAACGTGCGCGCCTGGCTTTGTTGACGGCCAGCGGGCAAGCGCCGAAGTGGCAGGTGCAAGGCTTGAAAGCGGCAAAAAGCCTGGCAGACTGGCTTGAGCCGCTCGGCGCCGGTGGCGGTACGCCGCTGCTGGCAGCCTTGACCGAGGCCGGGCATTGGTTGGTGGCACGGCGCAAGCGTTATCCGGCAGAGCTGCAGCGCTTGCTGGTGATTACCGATGGGCGGCTCAAGGTGATTGATGGGGTGCCGCTGCTGGCGTGCCCGGGATTGCTGGTGGATATCGAGCGCGGGCCGATCCGGTTGGGACGGGCGCGAGAGCTGGCTATTGGGTTGCAGCTGGATTATCGGCATATCGATGAATGAGTAGTGCCTGGCCAGCCGCCATCGGGGGCAAGCCCCCTCCCACAAGGGAAACGCATTCCAAATGTGGGAGGGGGCTTGCTCCCGATGGCGGCCTCCAATACACCACAGATTTATCAGACTGCCCCACACACATCTGGAATGCGTTCCCCTGTGGGAGGGGGCTTGCCCCCGATGGCGATCTTGAATACACCGCAGATTATCAGCCCGCCCCCGGTACATTCGGCCAAAGATCGGCGACTAAAAACAGCCGCTCCGCTTCCTCCCACTCTTCACCGCTCTGCACCAGCCGCACCAGCAATTGCGCTGGCGCCATCGGGTCCAGGTGTGCCAGCCAGCCGCCCATCTGCTCCTCACTCCACACCTCAGCCGCGGGGTAATGCGCCGGTGCCAGCCACGCATGCCGGGGCAGGGGTTGCCAGCGGCCGACGGGGCGGGTGCTCACAAATTCCGGCCAATCGCGCTGATGCAACCAGCGCCCACGCAGATGCTGTGGGTGGGCGCCCACGGGCGAGTCGGCCTGGCCCGGCCACGGGTAAAGCAGATACCCGCCCAGCCACAGGTGCGCATCGAACTGCTGGATATCCAGCGCCGCCAGCGCTTCGCGGCTCTCCGGGCGTGCCGAGATCGGTAATTGATGCTGGGCCAGGTGCGCCAGCTTGCGGTCCAGCCGGTCATGGCAGCCGGGGCCGAGCCATTGCGCGGTGTCCTGGCCGTTGCCGTCCTGTGGACCAAGATAGAGCTTGATCGCCAATTCCAGGTGATGCACGCCGTCGCGGTCGCGCAGCAGCATATCCAGCTCGCCCAGGGTGTGCCCGGCACGGCGGATCGGCAGGTTGGCCGCCAGCAGCTCGACGCCGGGTGCATGCTGCACGGCGAACTGCCACAGGCGCTCATAGTAGAGCCCCAGGCGCCGGGTGCGCGCCAGGCTCAGCCAGTGCTGCAGCGCGCGGCTGTCCTGATCGAGCGCACGTAACCAGGCGTCGAGTACTTGCGGCGCCTGTACCCAGTCACTGCCCGCCAGCGGGTGGCGTTGCGGCCACGGCGTCTGTGCGAGCATCGGTGGGGCGAGCATCACCCACGCCAGGTCGCGCACCTCGGGGTGGCGCAGTTGGCGGGGCAGGGCGTGCAGATCAGGGAACAGAGTCATGGTGCGAGCATAGCCTCTTGAGTCGCGTGCAGGTGCCTGGGAGCCGCCTGAGAACCATTGTCATCGCAGCCCGGCGGCGACAAAGGATTTTGCCTGACGCGGCCTTTCGCCCATAATCCTTTCTTTTTGCCACACCCCTATGCCCGCAGGAGCCCCATGGAGCAATTTCGCAATATCGGCATTATCGGTCGCCTGGGCAGTACCCAGGTGCTGGACACCGTCCGCCGGCTGAAAAAATTCCTGCTGGAACGCCACCTGCATGTGATCCTCGAAGACACCATCGGTGAAATCCTGCCGGGCCACGGCCTGCAGACCTCTTCGCGCAAAATGCTCGGCGAAGTGTGCGACATGGTCATTGTGGTCGGCGGTGACGGCAGCCTGCTCGGCGCGGCCCGTGCCCTGGCGCGGCATAACGTGCCGGTGCTGGGGATCAACCGTGGCAGCCTGGGGTTTCTCACCGATATTCGCCCCGACGAGCTGGAAGTCGAAGTGGCCAAGGTGCTCGACGGCCACTACCTGGTGGAAAACCGCTTCCTGCTGCAGGCCGAAGTGCGCCGCCACGGCGAAGCCATCGGTCAGGGCGATGCCCTCAATGACGTGGTGCTGCATCCCGGCAAGTCCACGCGAATGATCGAGTTCGAGCTGTATATCGACGGCCAGTTCGTGTGCAGCCAGAAGGCCGACGGCCTGATCGTCGCCACGCCGACCGGCTCCACCGCGTATGCGCTGTCGGCGGGTGGCCCGATCATGCATCCCAAGCTCGATGCCATTGTGATCGTGCCGATGTATCCCCATATGTTGTCGAGTCGGCCGATTGTGGTCGACGGCAACAGTGAGCTGAAGATCGTGGTGTCCAAAGACATGCAAATCTATCCGCAAGTCTCCTGCGACGGGCAGAACCATTTCACCTGCGCCCCCGGTGACACCATCACCGTGAGCAAAAAGGCACAGAAGTTGCGCTTGATCCATCCGCTGGACCACAACTACTACGAAGTGTGCCGCACCAAGCTGGGCTGGGGCAGCCGCTTGGGGGGTGGAGGCGACTGATGCTCGATCCCGCGCGCAGCTACGACCTGATTGGTGACGTGCACGGTTGCGCCCACACGCTGGAGCACTTGCTCGACCGGATGGGTTACCACAAGCAGGGCGGCACCTGGCGCCATCCGTCGCGCATGGCGGTGTTTCTCGGCGATATCATCGACCGTGGGCCACGCATCCGCGAAGCGCTGCACATCGTCCACGACATGACCGAGGCCGGCCAGGCGCTGTGCATCATGGGCAACCATGAGTTCAATGCGCTGGGTTGGACCACGCCGGCACCGCCGGGCAGCGGCAAGCAGTTCGTGCGCGAGCACAACCCGCGTCATGCGCGGTTGATCCAGGAGACACTGACCCAGTTCGAACAGCACCCGGCCGACTGGCACGACTTCCTCGGCTGGTTCTATGACATGCCGCTGTTTGTCGACGCCGGGCGTTTCCGTGTGGTGCATGCGTGCTGGGACGAGGGCTTTATCCAACCGCTGCGCGCGACCTTCCCGGATGGCTGCATCGATCAGCACTTCCTGCAGGCCGCCGCCGTACCGGGCAGTTTTGCCTGCAACGCATTCGATCGCCTGTTGCGCGGCACCGACATGCGCCTGCCGCACGGCCTCACCCTGACCGGTGGCGATGGCCTGACGCGTTCGTTCTTCCGCACCAAATTCTGGGAAGACGACCCGAAAACCTACGGCGACATCGTGTTCCAGCCCGACGCCTTGCCCGAGCCCGTGGCGCGCACGCCGTTATCCTCCACGGAAAAGAACACCCTGCTGCGCTATGGCGTCGACGAGCCGTTGTTGTTCGTCGGTCATTACTGGCGCAGCGGCAATCCGGCGCCGATCCGCCCGAACCTGGCCTGCCTGGACTACAGCGCGGTGCTGTACGGCAAGCTGGTGGCGTATCGCCTGGACCAGGAAACCCGACTGGATCCGCATAAATTCGTCTGGGTCGACGTTGAGCGACCTGAGGTTATTCAATGAGTACCGTGGCTGTATTGCGCCTGCCCCTGAGTGTCGATCTGGGCGGTTTCGTCAAATTGCTGCACCGCATGCAGGTGCCCCATCGCGTCAGCGAGGAAGCGGGCGAGCAAGTGCTGTGGGTGCCCGAGAGCATCAGTGACGACGTGCGCGTGTTGTACCAACGCTTTCCCGCCGGCGACCCGGACCAGCAACTGGATATTCCCGAGCAGGCACCGGTTGCGCGCCCCAGCTTTATCCAGCAGGTCCGGCACAGTCCGGTCACGGCACTGGTGCTGCTGGCAAGCCTGATCGTTGGCGCGGTGACGCTGCTCGGCGAAAATCTGCAGACCATGGCCTGGCTGACGTTCCTGCCGTTCCGGGTGCTGGGCGAGTACATCCAGTTCACGCCGTTGGCCGACAGCCTGGCGTCCGGGCAGTGGTGGCGGTTGGTCACGCCGATGCTGATTCACTTCGGCATCCTGCACCTGGCCATGAACGGCATGTGGTACTGGGAGCTGGGCCGACGCATTGAAGCGCGCCAGGGCGGCATCAACCTGCTGGGCCTGACCCTGTTGTTCAGTCTGGTCTCCAATTACGCGCAGTACGCTTACGGCGGTCCGGGCCTGTTTGGCGGTTTGTCCGGCGTGTTGTATGGCCTGCTCGGGCATTGCTGGATCTTTCAGTTACTCGCGCCCAACCCGGCGTATCGCCTGCCCCGTGGGGTGCTGGTGATGATGCTGGTGTGGCTGGTGCTCTGCCTGTCGGGGCTGGTCTCGATGATCGGCTTCGGTGAAATCGCCAACGCGGCCCATGTGGGTGGCCTGGTTATCGGTTGCCTGACCGGCTTGCTGGGCGGGTTGTACAACCGCCGCAAATCGCCTATTTGATAAGGAAGAGCCTCATGTCCTCTTTTGCTGAAATGATCGAAAACATCACCCCGGACATCTACGAGAGCCTCAAGCTCGCCGTGGAAATCGGCAAGTGGTCCGACGGCCGCAAGCTCACCGCCGAACAGCGCGAGCTGTCGTTGCAGGCGATGATCGCCTGGGAACTGCAGAACCTGCCCGAAGACCAGCGCACCGGCTACATGGGCCCGCAGGAATGCGCGTCGAAATCGGCACCGGTGCCGAACATCCTGTTCAAGTCGGATGCGATCCATTGATTGAAATCGGTCGCGGTGCAGTCAGCAAAATGTCGGTAAAACTCGGTGAGCCGACCGTTCAGTACGCGTTTCGCCTTGGCGACACCGAGGTGCCGGTCAACCCGTTGATCGGCACCCATATTCGCCTGGAATACCTCGGTGCGATTCATTGCAGCCATTGCGGCCGCAAGACCAAAAACAGTTTCAGCCAGGGGTATTGCTACCCGTGCATGACCAAGCTGGCCCAGTGTGACCTGTGCATCATGAGCCCCGAGCGCTGCCATTACGACGCCGGCACCTGCCGCGATCCGGGCTGGGGTGAAACATTCTGCATGACCGACCATGTGGTGTACCTGGCCAATTCGTCGGGGATCAAGGTCGGCATCACCCGCGCCACGCAGTTGCCGACCCGCTGGCTCGACCAGGGCGCCAGCCAGGCGCTGCCGATCATGCGTGTGGCCACGCGCCAGCAGTCCGGCTTTGTCGAAGATCTGTTTCGCAGCCAGGTGGCCGACAAGACCAACTGGCGTGCGCTGCTCAAGGGCGACGCGCAGTCCGTCGACCTCAAGCAGGTACGCGATGAACTGTTTGCCGCCTGCGCCGAAGGCTTGCTCGGTTTGCAGGAACGCTTTGGCCTGCAGGCCATCCAAACCATTGCCGACGTCGAGCCGATCGAGATCCGCTACCCGGTGGAGCAGTATCCGGCCAAGATCGTCAGCTTCAACCTGGACAAGAATCCGATTGCCGAAGGCACGCTGCTGGGAATCAAGGGCCAATACCTGATCTTCGACACCGGCGTGATCAATATTCGTAAATACACGGCCTACCAGCTCGCCGTGCATCAGTAGAAGGATGCCACCCATGCGCACCGAACAACCGAAGATGATTTACCTGAAGGACTATCAGGCGCCGGACTACCTGATCGACGAGACGCACCTGACCTTCGAGTTGTTCGAGGACCACAGCCTGGTCCACGCGCAACTGGTGATGCGCCGCAATCCCGAGCGCGGCGTCGGTTTGCCGCCGCTGGTGCTGGATGGTCAGCAACTGGAGCTGCTGAGCGTGAACCTCGCCGATCAGGCGCTGACGGCGGCTGACTACCAGTTGACCGACAGCCACCTGACCGTGCAGCCCAGGAGTGAAACCTTCACCCTCGACACCACGGTCAAGATTCACCCGGAAACCAACACCGCCCTGGAAGGCCTGTACAAGTCCGGCGGCATGTTCTGCACCCAGTGCGAGGCCGAGGGTTTTCGCAAGATCACTTACTACCTTGACCGCCCCGACGTGATGAGTGTGTTCACCACCACGGTGATCGCCGAACAGCACCGCTACCCGGTGCTGTTGTCCAACGGCAACCCGATTGCCAGCGGCCCCGGCGAAGACGGTCGGCACTGGGCGACCTGGGAAGACCCGTTCAAGAAACCCGCCTACCTGTTCGCCCTGGTGGCCGGTGACCTGTGGTGCGTCGAAGACAGCTTCACCACCATGACCGACCGCGAAGTCGCGCTGCGCATCTACGTCGAGCCGGAAAATATCGACAAGTGCCAGCACGCCATGACCAGCCTGAAAAAATCCATGCGCTGGGATGAACAAACCTACGGCCGCGAGTACGACCTCGACATTTTCATGATCGTGGCGGTGAACGACTTCAACATGGGCGCCATGGAGAACAAGGGCCTCAATATCTTCAACTCCAGCGCTGTGCTGGCCCGCGCCGAAACCGCCACCGACGCCGCACACCAGCGCGTCGAGGCCATCGTCGCCCACGAATATTTCCACAACTGGTCGGGTAACCGCGTGACCTGCCGCGACTGGTTCCAGTTGTCGCTCAAGGAAGGTTTCACCGTGTTCCGCGACTCGGGCTTCTCCGCCGACATGAACTCGGCCACGGTCAAGCGCATCCAGGACGTGGCGTACCTGCGTACCCACCAGTTCGCCGAAGACGCCGGCCCCATGGCCCATGCGGTACGCCCGGAGAGCTTTATCGAGATCTCCAACTTCTACACCCTGACGGTTTACGAAAAGGGCTCGGAAGTGGTCGGCATGATCCACACCTTGCTCGGCGCCGAGGGCTTTCGCAAAGGCAGCGACCTGTATTTCGAGCGCCATGACGGCCAAGCCGTGACCTGCGACGACTTCATCAAGGCCATGGAAGATGCCAACGGCGTCGACCTCAGCCAGTTCAAGCGCTGGTACAGTCAGGCCGGAACGCCGCGTTTGGCGGTGAGCGAGTCCTACGATGCGGCGGCCAGGACCTACAGCCTGACCTTCCGCCAGAGCTGCCCGCCAACCCCGGACAAGGTGGAAAAACTGCCCTTCGTGATCCCGGTCGAGCTGGGCCTGCTGGACGGGCAGGGCGCCGCCATCCCCCTGCGCCTGGCCGATGAGCCGACGGTTGGCGCTCCCTCACGAGTGATCTCGGTGACGCAAGCCGAGCAGACGTTCACCTTTGTCGATGTCGCTGAAAAACCGTTGCCTTCCCTGCTGCGCGGTTTCTCGGCGCCGGTGAAACTGAGCTTCGCCTACACCCGCGACCAACTGATGTTCCTGATGCAGCACGACAGCGACGGGTTCAACCGCTGGGATGCCGGCCAGCAACTGTCGGTGCAGGTGTTGCAGGAACTGATCGGCCAGCATCAGGCAGGGCAACCGCTCAAGCTCGATCAGCGCCTGATCGACGCGCTGCGCACGGTATTGAGCGACGAAAGCCTGGACCAGGCCATGGTCGCCGAAATGCTCTCGTTGCCGAGCGAAGCCTACCTGAGCGAAATCAGCGACGTGGCGGATGTGGAGGCCATTCACGCCGCCCGTGAATACGCCCGCAAGCAACTGGCCGAGAACCTGTTCGAAGGCCTGTGGCTGCGCTACCAGGCCAACCGTGAGCTGTCCAGGCAAACGCCGTACGTGGCCGAGGCCGAGCACTTTGCCCGGCGTGCCCTGCAGAACATCGCGTTGTCGTACCTGATGCTCAGCGGCAAGCCAGAAGTATTGACGGCCACCCTGGATCAGTTCGACACCAGCGATAACATGACCGAGCGCCTGACGGCCCTGGCCGTGCTGGTGAACTCGCCGTTCGAAGCGGAAAAAACCCAGGCACTGGCGGTGTTCGCCGAGAACTTCAAGGACAACCCGCTGGTCATGGACCAATGGTTCAGCGTGCAGGCCGGCAGCACCCTGCCGGGCGGGCTGGCGCGGGTCAAGGCGCTGATGGAGCACCCGGCGTTCACGATCAAGAACCCGAACAAGGTGCGCGCACTGATCGGCGCTTTTGCCGGGCAGAACCTGATCAACTTCCATGCGGCGGATGGTTCGGGCTACCGTTTCCTGGCGGACCTGGTGATCCAGCTCAATACGCTGAACCCGCAGATTGCTTCACGCCAATTGGCACCCTTGACGCGCTGGCGTAAATACGACGCCGCCCGGCAGGCGCTGATGAAGGCGGAGCTGGAGCGCATTCGTGGCTCGGGCGAGCTGTCCAGCGATGTGTTCGAGGTGGTCAGCAAGAGCCTTGCCTGACAATGTGGGAGGGGGCTTGCCCTGATGCCA
Organism: Pseudomonas sp. 37 R 15; assembly: GCF_900004865.1. Taxonomy (NCBI): domain Bacteria; kingdom Pseudomonadati; phylum Pseudomonadota; class Gammaproteobacteria; order Pseudomonadales; family Pseudomonadaceae; genus Pseudomonas; species Pseudomonas sp. 37 R 15. Next base: position 40,285 of record NZ_CVTV01000015.1, read on the forward strand.
GTCTGTAGGCGCGAGCTTGCTCGCGAAAAACTCACAGTCACCGCGTTCATTCAGAAAGCACGCGTTATCGTTGACGTTTTTCGCGAGCAAGCTCGCTGCTACAAAAAGCCAGGGCAAGCCCCCCTCCCACAGTGATCAGAACGGGATTACTGACGTGCCGCTTATTGGGCAAGGGGCGTGAGCACCTCGGCCTTGTCATCCAGCACCATTACCACCAGCAGTTTGGCGGGCCGGGTCTGGCTGGCGTTGCTCGACTCGAAGTGCCGCGAACCGGCGGGCTCGTAGAACGAATCGCCGGCCTTGTAGGTAATGGCTTTCTCATCGTTGACCCGTGAGGTTATTTCGCCTTCCAGTACATAAGCCACGGCGGTGCCGGTGTGGCTGTGGGGCACGGTGGCCTGGCCGGGAGCGTAGTCCACGGTGAGCATGATGGTTTTCTTGCCGGGCACGTTGGCCAAGGCGTGTTCCTGCAGCACCTTGAGCGTTTCCTGGTGGTACACCGGTTCGTGGGCGTAAGCGTTGAGCGAGGCCAGTATCGCGGCGGTGGCGAGCAATCGTTTCATGAGGCGTTCCATGGCGTTCGAGACCTGTTCACCCTACGCTCTGGAGCTGGGTCGACCAATGACCAATCCTGCGCAAAAGCGCCTAGCCAATCTGCCGCAGAATGTCGCGGACCTTGTCCAGCGCCGGGTCGATATCGAGGGTTTCGATGGCGCCGAAGCCGAGAATCAGCCCGGCGCGTGGCGCAGTGTCGTGAAAAAACACATCCAGGGGGTACAGCCCCACCTGCGCCTTGCGCGCCAGTTGCATCAGCAACGGGATACCCACCGGCACCTTGCACAGCGCGGCCAGATGGAACCCTGCCACCGTCGGCACCGCCTCGAACCAGGGCGACAGGTCTCCCGCCAGGCGCTGCAGAATCCGTTCGCGGCGCCCCGCGTACACGCTGTGACAGCGGCGAATATGTTTGAGCAGGTAGCCCTCGCTGATGAACTTGGCCAGCGCCCATTGCGGCAGGGTAGAGCTGTGCTGGTCGGTCAATTGCTTGGCCTTGAGTACTGCGCCATGGATCGCCGGCGGCAGTACCGCGTAGCCCAGGCGCAACTCCGGCAACAGGGTTTTGGAAAAGGTCCCGACGTAGGTCACCACGCCTCGCGTGTCCATGCTTTGCAGGGAGTCGGTGGGGCGGCCTTCGTAGCGGAACTCACTGTCGTAGTCGTCTTCGATGATGATTGCGCCGAGCGCGATGGCGCGGTCGAGCAGGGCTTCACGCCGCGCCGGGCTCATGGGCATGCCGAGGGGGAACTGGTGCGACGGCGTCACATAGATCAGGCGGGTGCCATCAGGGATCCGGTCGACCTGTATGCCCTGTGCATCGACCGGCACGCTGGCGACCCTGGCCCCCATCGCCACGAACAACTGGCGCGCGGGGCTGTAGCCGGGGTCTTCCATGGCGACGATGCTGCCTGGCTCCAGTACCACGCGGGCGATCAGGTCCAGCGCCTGTTGCGCGCCATTGGTCACCACGATGTCCCCGGCGCGACCTTTCACCCCGCGGGAAAAGGCGATATGCCCGGCGATGGCCTCGCGCAGCGCCGGCAAGCCTTCCGGTTGACTGTAGAAACCACTGTTCTGGGCGATCTTGCGCAAGGCATCCAGCGTGCAGCGTCGCCATTCTTCCTGGGGAAATTGATTGCGCGTGGTTGCCCCGCCGATGAATTCGTAGCGCAGGATCTCGTCACTGGCGGGATGATGCATGGGCGAGGCCAGTGCGGCCCATCTGCCCAGGTTGGCGGCGCAGGCCAGGTCGGTGGCGGTCTGCACGCGGTCAGGCTGAGGTGCCCACGCATTGACGAAGGTGCCCCGGCCAATCCTGCCGACCAGCAGGCCTTCATAGGTCAAGGTGGCGTAGGTGTCCGACACGGTTTTGCGCGAGACGCCCAGTTGCTCGGCGAGCAGTCGGCTGGGCGGCAATTGCGCGCCGGCTGAAAGGCGCCCGCAGGTGATGGCTTCGCGCAGTTGCTGGTAAAGCTGGGCAGCCAGGTCCTTGCGGCCGTTGATGACGAGGTGCAGTTCCATGTTTCATCCCGGGACAGATCGATCTGCGCCAAGGTTACGCGCAAATCGATCTGAAGAAACCAGGCGGGGTCAGGACAGGAAACCGCCGTCCACATTCAGCGACACCCCGGTGGTGTAGCTGGACGCATCGCTGGCCAGGAACAACACGGCGCCGGCCATTTCGCTGGGGTCGGCCACGCGCTTGAGCGGGATCTGCGCCAGGGCCATCTTCAGGATCGCGTCGTTCTTGACCAGCGCCGAGGCGAACTTGGTGTCGGTCAGGCCCGGCAGCAACGCGTTGCAACGGATGCCGAACGCGGCGCATTCCTTGGCGAACACCTTGGTCATGTTGATCACGGCGGCCTTGGTCACCGAATAGATGCCCTGGAATACACCTGGGGAAATGCCGTTGATCGAGGCCACGTTGATGATGCTGCCGCCGCCGTTGTCGCGCATCAGCTTGCCGGCTTCCACTGACATGAAGAAGTAGCCGCGGATGTTCACGTCGACGGTCTTCTGGAACGCCCCGAGGTCGGTGTCCAGCACGTTGCAGAACTGGGGGTTGGTCGCGGCGTTGTTGACCAGGATGTCCAGGCGGCCGAACTGTTCACGGATGCCGGCGAACACCTGGGCGATCTGTTCCATTTCACCGATATGGCAGGCAATCGCAGTGGCCTTGCCGCCGTCGGCGATGATCGCGTCGGCAACGTGCTGGCAACCTTCCAGTTTGCGGCTCGAGACAATCACGTGGGCGCCTTGCTGGGCCAGCAACTTGGCGATGGCCTCGCCGATGCCGCGGCTGGCGCCGGAAACGAAAGCAATCTTGCCGTCGAGGTCGAACAGGTGGGTCTTGGACATGAGCGGTTCCTTGTGATTGTTGTCAGAGGGCGGATTTGCCGATGACCGCCAGGCTCATCTGCTCCAGCAGCGTGTTCATGTGGATGAACTGGGCAAAGCGTTTGTCCTGGGTCTGACCGTGGAAGAAACGGTAATAGATCTGCTGCACGATGCCGGCCAGGCGAAACAGCCCGTAGGTGTAGTAGAAGTCGAAATTGTCGATGCGGATGCCCGAACGTTCGGCGTAGTAGTCGACGAACTGGCGGCGGGTGAGCATGCCGGGCGCATTGCTCGGCTGGCGCCGCATGAGTTGCACGGGCGCAGGGTCGGCGGCTTCGATCCAGTAGGCAAGGGTGTTGCCCAGGTCCATCAACGGGTCGCCGAGGGTGGTCAGTTCCCAGTCCAGCACACCGATGATCTGCATCGGGTTGTGCGGGTCGAGGATCACGTTGTCGAAACGATAGTCGTTGTGCACGATGCTGGAGGTCGGGTGGTCGCCCGGCATCTTGTCGTTGAGCCAGGCGCGCACGGCTTCCCAGCGCGGGGCATCGGGGGTCAGGGCTTTTTCGTAGCGCTCGCTCCAGCCACGGATCTGACGCTCCACATAGCCATGCGGTTTGCCCAGGTCGGCCAGGCCGCAGGCGTTGTAATCGACCTGATGCAGTTCGACGAACTTGTCGATAAAGCTTTTGCACAGGGCTTGGGTGCGCGTCGCGTCCAGGCCCAGCTCGGCGGGCAGGTCTGAACGCAGGATGATGCCGTTGACGCGCTCCATCACGTAGAACTCCGCGCCGATCACCGACTCATCGGTGCAATGCACGTAGGCCTTGGGGCAATAGGGAAAGCCGTCTTTGAGCTGATTGAGAATGCGGTATTCGCGGCCCATGTCATGGGCGGATTTGGCCTTGTGGCCGAACGGTGGGCGACGCAACACGAATTCCTGGTCCGGGTATTCCAGCAGATACGTCAGGTTAGAGGCGCCGCCTGGGAACTGGCTGATCTTGACCGTGCCGTGCAGGCCGGGAATATGGGCCTTGAGGTAGGGATCGATCAGGCTGGCATCAAGTTCTTCGCCGGGGCGAATCTGGGTCGATTGGTCGTTAAGCGCCATGCTTATCCCTTCTGCTTATTCTTAAGGCCTTGGACTATTGGCTAATCTAATGTGGGTCGCCGCCCAGCGACAAGGTCGGGACGGCTTAATAGGTCTGCGTGTTGAAGCAGGATCAGCGTGCCTGATCGGTCATTTATCGGGCGCCGGCAAGGCTACCGGCGTAAGTACCGGGCGACCGGCAAAGTATTCCACCAGATTGTCCGCGACCCGTTGCACGGTATCGTGGGTCGCTTCCGGCGACAGGCCGGCCACATGGGAGGTCAGCACGGTGTTGCTCAGGCGCTTGAGTGCGTCAGGTACCTTGGGTTCGTCGTCAAATACATCCAGCGCGGCGCCGCCGATGCGCCGCTGTTCCAGCGCAGCTACCAGGTCGGCGGTAACCACGACGCTGCCGCGGCCGATGTTGACCAAAAAGCCATGCGGCCCCAGGGCGTCGAGGGCGTGACGATCAATCAGGTGCCGAGTGCTGGCGCCGCCGGGCGTGGCCAGGATCAGGAAATCCGAGGTGCGCGCCAGTTCCACGGCGGTTGCACAATAGGTGTAGTCCACGTCATCGCGAGGTTGGCGATTGTGGTAACTCACTTCCATGCCAAAGCCCAGCGCCGCGCGCTTGGCGATCTCCAGGCCGACCGCGCCCAGCCCGAGAATGCCCAGCTGCTTGCCGCCCAGGGACGGGCGCATCACCTTCGGCCATTCGTGGCGGCGCACGGCGGCGTCAGTCTGGGTGATACCGCGCACCAGCGACAGCAGCAGCGCCATGGCGTGGTCGGCCACCGACGGCGCGTTCACGCCTGCACCGTTAGTCACCACAATTCCACGGTTGGCCGCTGCCTGCAGGTCAACATGCTCGTAGCCTGCGCCGATCACGCAGATGATCTCCAGCAGCGGCAGCGCGGCGATTTCTTCGGCATACAGCCCCAGTGGCCCACGGGTCAAAACAGCCTTGATCTGCCCGCCGTGAGCCTTGATCGCCTGCGCGCGTTCAGCGGGCGTGGGCGCCAGGATTACATGGAAATCATTGCTCTCGATGATTTGCAGGTATTCGTTGATGGTTTCAACCAGGACCAGAACGGTGGTGGGCATGGGCAGCTCTCCGGTGAGTTCGATGCCCGGATTATGCTGCATTTTCGCTGCATGAAATGCCGCAGGCCTGAGAAAGCGCCACTGATTTTGCGAAAAGTACGAGCGTCCCGGCGATTGCGAGACGCTGTTTACGCGCGCTGATTATTTGGCGGACGTGGTTTTTCGTACCTTGCTCTGTTCTGCCTCTACGATGTCCATGTAATCGTAGGTAGGAAAGAACTCCGTCCTGAACGGCCCCCACGCAGAGCGCTCGATCGCAAGATTCACTTCGCGCAGGCGTGAGGCGGGGAAGCGTAGAACGATGACGTGACCGATCCCCATGGCAATGTTCCAACTGACAATTTCTACCCCTTCAGGAGGAAACACTTTGAAGAATTCCTGCTCGGTGAGTTTCGCTCTTATTTCGTTCAAGTTGCGAGATTGATCATGCTTAAGAAAGACGGTCAACATGACGGCATTGTCAGCACTGGCGGCGACAGGTTTCCCAGGGGCGGAAGCCTGTGCATGAACGCCGGTTGAAACAAGGGTAGATAGCAGTAAAACAGAAGTTAATAAAGGCTTTAATAGTGCTTTCATTGGGTGAGGCCTTTTATGGAAGTTGTCTTTAGTCGTGGAGTTCACGGTTTAAGGCTGGGTGTTGGAGTGGTTTTTATTGAGCCTGTATAAGGCGCATGCACAACATATATTCGAACCAGTGGGTTGGAATCGATCATGTCGCGCGGCACTTCTCGGGAATAAGTGAATTCTTGAGTGTTCAGCGTCTCAAGTTTCCGGACAATGGTTCTTGTTGTCCCTTTATCGGGTATCAGGATATGGCTTTTTTTGTCACCGGTTACCATGAAGTAACCGCCCCCGCCGTTCTCGTACTTGGACAGCCCGGTATCGCTGTAGAAAAATTCATAGCGATTACGGTCAGGGTCCCACAGTGATAGGCCGACCACGCCTGGGTACTTGTCCTTCACGTCGATGTCCGGCGCACCCTCTACATAAACTTTTGTCGTCAGCCAGCGGGGGGATGTAGCCAGGGCCCTGGCGTCGGAGTGTTCGGCTGTCGACTGTGCCTGGCTGGTAAGTGGGGTGATTATTCCAACGAAAAGTAACAGGGTAAACAGTAGGTTGTATTTTTTCATGGAGTCGCTCCCGACGGATTCAGTGTTCGCTTTGTTGTCATTGTTTCAGAAAGACTGGTTGTTCGCGCTGGGTTGGAATATAGGCTTAACACGATGAGCGCTCAATATCTGGGCAAATCCTTGTAACAAAGGCGGCGGCTAATAAATTTATAGGGAGTGCGACGATGAACTATATGTAGGAAATAACTTACTTGGAGTGGTTAAATTAAAATAATAGTGGGTACCTGTCAGTGGATTGCAGTCGCAGAACATTGAGCGACTGGGCTGATTTAAACAGATCGAGTTGTGTGAGCGTGCCCATTTTCATCGCGCGTTACACCAGGCTGGCGGAATCGACGAATGAGGCGGGCAGCTCAGCGTGGCAGGTATGGCCTAAGCTCGACATCGACGACCAAAAGCCGCTCTCAAGCCTCTGCACTGCCTCGCCACTCCTCAGCTAAGCCTTTGCTTATTCTCAATAATCCCGGACAATCGCGCCCCTGTTGAGGTCGGGGCGCTGCCTGTCAGGTTTTTCTGACTCGTCCCGGCCGTGTGAATGCGGAGATCCGACCGGATGAATGATCAGGCCAATAGCGTCAACGATCGCTATGCAACGACACCTGCAACGCTCACTAGCTGGAGCCGCCAGGACACCACCTGGATGCTTGGGCTGTTCGGCACCGCCATCGGCGCCGGCACTTTGTTCTTGCCGATCAACGCGGGCCTGGGGGGCTTCTGGCCGCTGGTGATCCTGGCGCTGCTGGCCTTCCCGATGACATTCTTTGCCCACCGTGGGCTGACCCGTTTCGTCCTGTCCGGCCGTGAAGGCTCCGACATTACCGACGTGGTCGAAGAACATTTCGGCCTCAAGGCCGGCGCCCTGATCACCTTGCTGTACTTCTTTGCGATCTTCCCGATCCTGCTGATCTACAGCGTGGCCCTGACCAACACCGTCAGCAGTTTCATGGAACATCAATTGCACATCATGCCGCCGCCGCGGGCAGTCCTGGCGTTCGTACTGATCCTGGGCCTGCTGGCGGTGGTGCGTTGCGGTGAACAGGTGATCGTCAAGGCCATGAGCCTGATGGTGTATCCGTTTATCGTTGCCTTGCTGTTCCTTGCCGTTTACCTGGTGCCGCATTGGAATGGCGGCATCCTCAGCACCGCCAGTCAGATCCCGGCGCCGTCGGCGCTGCTCAACACCTTGTGGCTGGCAATTCCGGTGATGGTGTTTTCGTTCAACCATTCGCCAATCATCTCGGCCTTTGCGGTGGACCAGAAGCGCCAGTACGGCGCACATGCCGACGAGCGCAGTTCACAGATCCTGTGCCGCGCGCACCTGTTGATGGTGGCGATGGTGCTGTTCTTTGTGTTCAGTTGCGTGCTGACCCTGTCCCCGGCGCAGTTGGCCGAGGCGAAGGCGCAGAACCTGTCGATCCTGTCGTACCTGGCCAACCATTTCGATAACCCGACCATTGCCTTCGCCGCGCCGTTGATTGCGTTCGTGGCGATTGCCAAGTCGTTCCTGGGCCACTACATCGGGGCCAGCGAGGGCCTCAAGGGTCTGGTGCTCAAGACCGGTCGTCGTCCGGCAGCCAAGTCGCTGGACCGCATGACCGCCGCCTTCATGCTGGTGGTGTGCTGGATCGTCGCCACGCTGAACCCTAGCATTCTCGGCATGATCGAGACCCTGGGTGGGCCGGTGATTGCGTCGATCCTGTTCCTGATGCCGATGTACGCCATCCGCAAGGTGCCGGCCATGGCCAAGTACCGTGGGCAGGCGTCGAATGTGTTTGTCACGGCGGTGGGGTTGGTGGCGATTACGGCGCTGGTGTATTCGCTGATTGCTTAAGGTCTGACACAGTCTTCAAGCACTACAGAGATTCAAATGTGGGAGGGGTCTTGCCCCCGATGCGGTGGTTCAGTCAATTCATAGGTGACTGACATACCGCCATCGGGGGCAAGCCCCCTCCCACATGTGTTTTGCGGTGTTGCTGATACTTTGTTCCAGGCATAAAAACGCCGCGTACCTTGCGATACGCGGCGATCTGTTCAAGAGTACAGAGATTCAAGTGTGGGAGGGGGCTTGAACTGGCCTAATGATTTTGGACACTTCAATCGGGCGCTATGATAGCGCCCAAATCTGAGGTGTTTGGTTATGCGTAAATCTTATTCGAGTGAGTTCAAGCTCAAGGCTGCCAGCATGGTGTTGGATGAAGGTCAGCCGGTTACCGAGGTGTGTGCCACCCTGGATATCGGCCCCACAGCCCTGCGCCGCTGGGTCGATCAAGTGCAAAAAGAACGCTTGGGCTCGACCCCGGTAGGGGCCAAGGCGATTACTGCTGATCAACGAGAAATCCAGAGGCTCAAAGCTCTGCTCAGAGAGAAAGACCTGGATATCGAAATTCTAAAAAAGGCCAGTGCTCTCCTGCTTTTGGACGCCAAAGATCATTCACGTTGATCGATGAGCTGGACGAGCAGTACGGCGTTAAAAGGTGTTGCCAGGCGTTTGGGGTCAACCGCAGTAGCTTCTACGCCTGGCGCCAGCGCCAAGGCAGAGCAAATCCTGAGAGGGATAAGCTCAAAGCCGCGCTGGTCAGGCACCACAAGGCGTCCAGAGAGTCGGCCGGTGCACGTACGTTGTCCAAGGAGCTACAAGCCAAAGGGCATCGTATCGGGCGTTATATGGCTCGCAGTTTGATGCGCGAAGCTGGCATCGCCAGCCGTCAGCGCAGGCGCCATAAGTACAGGTCGCCGGGCGTGGAGGCCTTGGTGGCGCCGCACGTGCTCAAGCGAAAATTTGATGTGACGGCGGTTAATCAGGTGTGGTGTGGCGACGTGACATATATCAAGGTCGGCAAGCGGTGGATGTACTTCGCCGCCGTTCTGGATTTGTACGCTCGCAGGATCGTGGGCTGGTCGTTCTCGATGATTTCTGATGCCAACCTGACCTGCGAAGCGCTACGCATGGCGGTTGAGCTACGCGGCCATCCCCAGGATGTGTTGTTTCATTCTGACCAAGGTTGTCAGTACACCAGTCATAAATTCCGAAACGAGCTGCTGAAACAGGGGTTTAGGCAGAGTATGAGCCGTAAAGGCGAATGCTGGGACAACGCCCCGATGGAGCGTTTCTTTGGCAGCTTGAAATCAGAGTGGGTGCCTGAAACGGGCTACAAACTGGAACATGAGGCCCGAGCAGACGTGCAGCGCTATGTCTCGCGCTACAACATCAGCAGGCCTCATAGCTACAACGACTACCGGTCGCCGGTCGTGAAGGAAAGGTTGGCGGCGTGAACCTTAATCAGTGTCCAAGATTACTTGACCAGTTCA
>NZ_CVTV01000008.1:0-154100 GCF_900004865.1 Pseudomonas sp. 37 R 15
GGTTGCGCAGGCGGCCCCGACACCCGCCCCGCCCGCGCCGCCGAAGGTCGACAGCCAGGCCCTGGAAGGCGGTTACCTCAAGGGCTTGCGCAACGAGCTGGACACCTACAAGCAGTACCCCACCGGACGCCAGGCCTCCCTCGAACGCCCGAGTGGCGAAGTGGTGGTGTGGCTGCTGGTGGACCGCCAGGGCCGGGTACTGGACTCCGGCCTGCAGACCCAGGCCTCGAGCATGTTGCTCAACCGGGCCGCCACCAACAGTTTGCGTCGCATCAAGCAAGTCAAACCGTTCCCCGAGCAGGCGTTCGGGGGCCGCAATGAGCAGCGCTTCACCGCCACCTTCAACTACAGCGTGCAATAAGCACCCGCCACCAGGACGACAGTGATGAAGTTCACCCGCATTCATCTGGCACTCGTTGCCGCGACCAGCATGACCCAGGCAATGGTCATGGCAGACACCAGCGACAGTGACGTCGGCACCATTGGGGTCCAAGGCAAGGCCAGCGCCGGGGGTGGTTACATGGTGCCCGAAGAAAGCATCAAGGGCCGTTCCACCGTGACCAAGGAGGCGCTGGACAAACAGACGGCGACGGGCAACGCCATCGACAAGCTCAAGTACACGCCGGGCTTGAACATTTCCAGTGAGGACAACACCGGCCTGTCGGGCTTTCGCTTCACCATGCGCGGCATGAACTCCGACCAGGTCGGCATGTCGGTGGACGGCATGCCGATCAACGATTCGGGCAATTATGCGCTGTACTCCAACCTGCTGGGCGACCCGGAAAACATCGACCAGATCTTCGTCACCCAGGGCGCCTCGGAGTCCGACGGCCCGCACATCGGTTCCAGCGGCGGCAACATCGGCATCGTCACCATTCGCCCGACCAAAGAGACCGGCGCCTTCGTCAAACAGATCGTCGGCAGCAACGCCACGCGCAAGACCTTCGCGCGACTCAATACCGGCGAAGTCAACGGCCTGAGCAACTGGCTGTCGGCATCCCATACCGAGGGCGATATGTGGCGTGGTTCGGGTGCGGTGCGCGCGGACAAGGTGGAATGGAACAGCTTCTTCGACGCCGGCAACGGCAACACCGCCAACCTGATCCTCAAGTACCACGAGCAGGACAACAACAGCTACAGCCAGTTGACCAAAGCGCAGTTCCAGCAAAACGGCCGCCATTACGACCCCTACCCGGCAACGCCGACGGTGGGCAGCAACGGCAAGTACAACAGCTACTACGCCCTGGCGCAGAACCCGTTCCAGACCTTCACCGCGGTGCTCAATACCCAGTTCAAACTGGCTGATAACCTGGCCTTGTCGGTGATCCCGTATTACTTCTGGGGCAATGGCAGCGGCGTCGGCTCATCGAGTTATGCGCTCAACCGTGGCTCCAACCAGGGCGGTGTATTCGACCTTGGCAATCTGCCAACCGCTGCTCAGTACAACGCCGACGGCACCCCGAACAGCGGCGTGTACTACCGTCCTTCGCGCACGCAAACCTGGCGCCCGGGGATCACCACCAAACTGACCTGGGACCTGGGCGACCACAGCCTGCAATTGGGTTACTGGTACGAGCGCGCACGCCAGAGCCAGACCCAGCCGTTCATCCCGCTCAAGAGCAATGGCAAGCCGGTCGACACCTGGCCGGATTCGAACAGCGCCATCGTCGACGCCAACGGCAACCAGGTCCAGGGGCGCGACCGCTTCACCGTGACCCCGGCGCAAAAAGTCTGGGCCCAGGACACGTGGTACATCAACTCGGACTGGACCTTCATCGCTGGCCTGGCCTACATGAACGTCGAGCGTGACGGCACCAACCACGGCAGTCTCAACGAACAACCGGAAAAACGTAACCAGACCTACAACAAACTGCTGCCCAACGCCGGCCTCAAATACCAGCTGGACGAGCGCGACCAGTTGTTCTACAGCCTGTCGCGCAACATGCGTGTGCCGCAGAACTACGCGCTCTATGACAAAGGCGCCGGCTCCATCGACCTCGAGCCGGAAACCAGCTGGAACCACGAACTGGGCTGGCGCTACAGCGGCGACGACATGACCCTGGCCGCAACCTTGTTCTACATGGACTTCAAGAATCGCCAGGTCTCGTCCAAGGACATCAATGGCGATTCCGCCGATATCAATGTCGGCGCCGTCACCAACAAAGGCCTGGAACTGGAGTGGAGCGGCCTGCTGCCCCACCATTTCAACTACTACACCTCCTACACCTACACCAAGGCCGAGCAGCAGGACGACATGACCGTCTACAACGCGGGCCAGGCCATCCTGCTGCCCACCAGCGGCAAGCAGTTCGCCAACGTGCCGAAGAACATGCTGGCGGCCAACATCGGTTACGACGACGGGCGCTTCTACGGCACCTTCGGCGGCAAGTACACCAGCAAGCTCTACGGCGACCTGACCAACGACGAAGGCATCTCCGCGCGCACGGTGTTCAACCTCGGCGCCGGTATCTATCTGCCGGTCGACAAAAAGGTCGTGAAGGACGCCACCCTGCGCCTGAACGTCGACAACCTGTTCGACAAGAAATACCTGGACGGCGTCTACACCACCAAGACCAACGCCGCCAGCTACAGCGGTTTTCGCGATGGCGACCCGGCGTACATCGTCGGCCTGGACCGCACCGTCACGGTTTCGCTGGAAGCGAATTTCTAAGACTGACCCAAGAGGAACGCAAGCATGGATATGAACCTGCTCCACGACATCACCTTCTATGTGATGTATGCCGCGATGGCCATCGCGATTTTCATCGCCATCGAGCGCGGCATCTACTTCGCTTACGTGCGTCGTCAGGCCCGCACCCTGATCGAGGCCCTGGATACTCACGTGCACAGCGAACGCGACCTGCCGGAACACCTGACCCGTCGCGACAGCCTGCCGCTGAACATGATCCTGCCGGTATTGGCCCAGAAGGCATCCCACGGGTCGCGCAAGGACCTCGACGACGAAATCGACACCCAGTACCTCAAGACCCGCGCGCCGCTGGCCCGCAGCCTGTGGATCATCGAGACCATCACCACGGCGGCCCCGCTGCTCGGCCTGTTGGGGACCATCCTGGGCATCATCGACACCTTCAAGGCCCTGGCAACGGCAGGCGTATCGGACCCAGGGCAGATTTCCGGTGGCATCGGCACGGCCTTGTTCGCCACCGGGCTGGGGATCGCCATCGCGCTGTTCTGTGTGGTGTTCCATAACTTCTTCCAGGACAGCCTGGAGCGCATCAACGACCAGCTCAAGATCCTGCTGATCCGCGCCTCCAGCGGGGCCCGCGCCCACGATGAAGTGCCGCTGCGCGTGCCCACGCCACTGCACAGCCGCACGGCCTGACCTGCACGGCGGGCGCGTCATGGCCCGCCTGTTCTTTTTGCGCGATGAGACGCTTATGTCCCTTTCGATGAAGTTGCGTGTCGCAGGCCTCGCCTGCTGGCTCCTCAGTCCGCTGGCCATGGCGGACTTTTCAATTGCAGGGTTTGAACTGGTACACACCGTGCCCGTGGACACCCCATTGGGCACTGCCGATCTGCGCCAGCCGGGACCGGTGTGGATAGAGCTGTTCGACGGCGCAAAAAACCGCATCGATATCGGCCAGTTCTACGCGGCCGATCATCCCGGCTCGGTGATGGACACGGTCATCGAACACCTGGAAGCCGCCGGTAAACGCGGGGTAAAGATCCGCTTCCTGCTCGAAGAAAAAGGTATCAAGTTATCGGATGCGGCCACCCTGGAGCGCTTGCGCGCCATTCCCAACCTGACCTTGCGCGTGCTGCCCTTCGGGCAGTTGAGCGGCGGGATCATCCACGCCAAATACATGGTGGTGGACACCAGCCAGGCGTTTATCGGCAGCCAGAATTTCGACTGGCGCTCCCTGGAACATATCCACGAAACCGGGCTGCGTATCAGCGATGCACGCGTGGTCGGGCAGGTCCAGGCGATCTTCGACCAGGACTGGCAGGCCCAACAGGCCCTCAGCGAAAAACAACCGGTGCCACTGCCGACCGCCGATCAGGAGCCTGCGCGTACCGGCAACTATCTGGTGGCCAGCCCGCAACGCTACAACCCGCCGGGCGTGGGGGATTCACAGCGGGAACTGCCGCGCCTGCTGGGCGAAGCGAAGCACGAGGTGCGCGTGCAATTGCTTGACTATGCGCCGCTGTCCTACGGCCCGGATCGGACCCGCCCGTACTACGCGGTAATCGACAATGCGGTGCGCGCCGCCGCTGCGCGTGGTGTGTCGATCAAGCTGATGGTGTCCAATTGGAACACCGACCCGCTGGAACTGCCCTACCTCAAGAGCCTGGCGGTGCTGCCCAACGTACAGATCAAGATCGTCACGCTGCCCCAAGCCAAGCAAGGATTCATTCCCTATGCACGGGTGATCCACAGCAAGACGATGGAGATCGACGGGCAAGTGGCGTGGGTCGGCACCAGCAACTGGTTGGGCGGCTACCTGGATAATTCGCGCAATCTGGAGGTGGTGATGCGCAGTGAGGCGATGGCCAGGCGCGTAGGGCAATTGCATGAGCAATTGTGGGACGGGCCCTACGCTCAGCCCTTGGACATCAATGCCCATTACCCCGCTCCGCATCCTGGCGTGCAGTGACCGAGGTGGGCAACATCAGCATGTCCTCGAAGAACCCACCGACCGGCTCAGTGGGATGGCACAGCTGGATCTCCAGCACCCAGGCCATTTCACTCGGTGGGATTTCCAGCTCGGCCAACTGTTTGCTCTCGAACAACGCATGGGGAAAATCCGCCAGGCGATGCCCCGCCAGATTGCGTGCCAGCCGCCAGCCCTTGGCCACGGCGCTCTGTTCGGCGAAGTCGTAGAGTTCGCGTCCGGTCAGACCGCGCAGCCAGGCCTGGCGGGTTTCATCGAACACCTGGTGCAGTGCGGTGGTACAGGCCAGGTGCAGGGGCGAGTCGCCGAAGACAAACGTGTCGCCGTAGTCGCCTTCGTAGCCGTCCCACACCGGGCCAAGGTCCACCACCACGATATCGCTGGGGCGCAGCCTGCGTTGGCGGTCGATACCTTCGCGGGGTGGGCGTACCGTGTCGGCGCCGAAACGGATATAGGTGGGATGCCAGGTGTGCGAAGCGCCCATGGCCTGCAGTTGCCCCGCGGCCATTTCCAACGCCTGGCCGGTGGTCATGCCGACTTTCAAGCGGCTGGCGATGGCTGCCAGGGCGCGTATGGATTTCTCTCGCGCCGCCAGCATGCCGTCCAGGGAATAACGCGGGCCGACTTTTTCCCAGATCGGGTCGAACGCCGGCAGTACCGTCTCAGCGCTTGACCGACCACTGGCGACAAACGCCTCCGCGACGAACCGATGCCCCGGCAAACCCGCCTCCAGGCACTGGGTTCGCACCTGGCTGAGCATGGCGCCGCTCCCGCAGGCATAGACCTGGGCCACCTCCCAGCGATGACCATGACTCAATGCAACTTCCTGCACCCTGCCCTCGGATGAGCGCACGGGATGCCAGCGAAACCGTGGGTGTTCGAGCGCTGCTTGATCCAGGAAGGCGCTGTCGTAGAAGTCCGCCGAGTGCGCGCCGCCCCAATACAACGTCACCTCGCGATTACGTTTGAGCGCGGCCAGCAGGATCGGCTTGATGCCGGCATAGCCGGTGCCCGTGGCGAACAGGACCACGGCGGCGGCGTCATCGTCCTGCCAGGTACAGGCACCAAACGGACCTTCCAGTTGCAGGCGGTCTCCCACGGCCAGGCCATCCAGAATGCCTTCGGAAAAGTACCCGCCGCTTACCCGACGAATCTGGAAAACCAGGCGTCCACGGTCCTCGGCAGGCAGGTTGGCAATCGAGAAACTGCGCATATCCCCGTGTTCCAGGCGGAACTTGAGGTACTGCCCTGCCCGCACCGCTACAGGTGCGTCCGGCAACAACACCAACTCGATAACATCGGGGCCGATTGCCTGCTTGCTGAGTACGCGCGCGTCAAACACCAGCGCGGGGGTGTCCAGCGACCAACCGGGGATTTCCAGACGCATATCGGTGCAGGCATGACTCTGGCACAGCAACATTTCGTTGGCGGCCAGGGGGTAACAAGGTGCAGGCGCGTCCGGGGCCAGGCGTCTGGCTCGATATTCGCCTTCGGCGACCACCACCTTGCACGAGCCGCATGCACCACGGCGGCAGGAGAACGGCACGGCCAGGTCGCTGGCGAGCATGGCGTCAAGCAACAGCTCGTCGCCGGCCTCAAAGGTTTTGCCCGAAGGGGACAGTTCGATGACATACCGCATAGGCTGAGGACCCGAGAGTGAGTGAAGCCTGATTGTTACGCTAGACTAGGCCCATTAGAACCTCCAGTTTCGGATACTTCAGATGGTCCAGATGCGTAAATGGCGTCCTCTACTCAAGCTCGACGCAGACCCGCCATACGCTTCCTACCGCAAGATAGCCGAGGGCCTGGTGACCGCGATCGTCGAAGGGCGCCTGCCGCCCGGCACGTTGCTGCCAGGGACGCGGCAAATGGCGCAGTTGCTCGACGTCAACCGCAAGACGGTCATCCTCGCCTACGAAGAAGCCTTGACCAAAGGCTGGCTGATCAGCGAGCCGCGTCGCGGCACTTTCGTCAATGCCCAACTGACGCCCAAGCAACTGCCCGGCCATGCCCTGCAGTCCTTCGCGCCGCCCATTCTGGCGCAGCCGGTTGTGCCGTATTTCACCCATAACGCCCAGGTCACTGCGCTGCAGCATCGGCATGACGCGCTGTTTTTCGACAACGGCACCAGCGATCACCGCCTGCTGCCGCAAGCGGTGCTGCATCGTTACTACCGCAACGCCCTGCGCAACAGCTTTGCCTCCAACACCGTACGCTACGGCAGCGAAGGCACCGGCTATCACTTGCGCTGCGCCCTCGCCGAGATGCTGCGCAGCAATCGCGGGCTGGCCGTCAACGCCGACAATATCTGCCTGACCCAGGGCACCCAGATGTCGCTGTACCTGAGTGCCAGCCTGCTGATCAAACCGGGCGACGTGGTACTGGTGGAGCGCTTGAGTTACCCGCCGGCGTGGGAAATTTTTCGTCAGTTGGGCGCGCAACTGGTCACGGTGGACATCGACGAAGAAGGTTGCCGTACGGACCAGATCGACCGCTTATGCCAGCAGCATAAAGTGCGCATGATCTACCTCACGCCGCATCATCAGTTCCCGACCACCGTCAGCCTGCACGCCGCGCGGCGACAACAACTGCTGACCCTCGCAGCGCTGTACGACTTCTGTATCATCGAGGAAGACTACGACCACGAATTCCACTTTAACGGTCGCCCCTACCTGCCGCTTGCCAGTGACCGTTCCCAGCGCCATGTGATCTATATCGGCTCGCTCTCCAAAGCGTTGGGCTCGACGTTTCGTTGCAGCTATGTAGTGGCCCCCACTGAGGTGGTCGAAGCCCTGCACCGCAATGCGGCGCTGATGCTGGGGGATGCCGACGCCGTCGCTCAGAAAATGCTGGCGGACCTGATCAATGAGGGTGAACTGAAAAAGCACCTGCGCCGCGTGTCGAAAGAATATCGAGGGCGTCGAGAGACGTTGCAAACCTGCCTGCACGAGTCGCTGGGCGAGCATATCCAGGTGCGCGAGCCCGAGGGCGGCCTGGCGCTGTGGGTGCGTTTCGAGGATGAAATCGACGTTGAGCGGATGGTAAAAACTGCCCTTGACCACGGACTGGTGGTGCGCAGCGGCCGGCAATTCTCGCCGACGGGCCAGCCGGAGAATGCGCTACGGTTGGGCTTTGCGTCGCTCAATCAGGAAGAAATCCGTCAGGCTACGTTGCGGCTGGCTCAAGCGGTGAATGCTCTTTAGCACGATCAGCGCTGTTATATAAATCACAGACAAAAAAAAGCCACTCGATTGAGTGGCTTTTTATTTGAATTGGAGCGGGAAACGAGACTCGAACTCGCGACCCCGACCTTGGCAAGGTCGTGCTCTACCAACTGAGCTATTCCCGCAAATGGCGTCCCCTAGGGGACTCGAACCCCTGTTACCGCCGTGAAAGGGCGGTGTCCTAGGCCACTAGACGAAGGGGACACGCTACTGAAACACATGGTGTGTATTTCAGTGCCCAGAGGCCTCATCCGAAGATGGGGTCCTGGTTTCACTCAATGCCGCCCGAAGGCCACACTGCTTGTAAATTGGAGCGGGAAACGAGACTCGAACTCGCGACCCCGACCTTGGCAAGGTCGTGCTCTACCAACTGAGCTATTCCCGCATATGGCGTCCCCTAGGGGACTCGAACCCCTGTTACCGCCGTGAAAGGGCGGTGTCCTAGGCCACTAGACGAAGGGGACACACGTACAACATTCACTCCCTACCGCGTTTCGCTGTGTGCTTTACGCTGTAAGTGGCGCGCATTCTATGGATGGATTCAAAGGTCGTCAACCCCCAAGGATAAATTTATTTAAATCAATGACTTCGCCCTGGTTTACCAGCCTGCTCGGGCATTCTGGCTGCCCGAACCCTGGCGCCTATATTCTGGCGCCCGACAAGGCGCTATAGTTGCCACAGGCAGCTGATGGCAATATGCAGTCACGCCGCAGACACTTACCTATATAGAAGAAACTACCTGGGCAACTGGTCGAACAGTCCTATCCGCCGGATAGCTCAGTCACTACACTCCACAGCAAACCCCTTGAAGAGGTCACACCGGTGACACCACTCATGATCACCCTGCTGGTTATAGCCGGGATCGCAATACTGATCGCCATTGGCTACATGAACCATGTGGTGGAAAACAATAAGCTGGAAAAGCAGCGTACCGAGATCGAGCTCAATGATCGGCTGCGTCGCTGTGGTGAAATCACCGAGACTTTTCCCGGCCAATTGATGACCCCGGCGCTCAAGCTGTTGCTGACCCGCC
Organism: Pseudomonas sp. 37 R 15; assembly: GCF_900004865.1. NCBI lineage: Bacteria > Pseudomonadati > Pseudomonadota > Gammaproteobacteria > Pseudomonadales > Pseudomonadaceae > Pseudomonas > Pseudomonas sp. 37 R 15. The sequence goes on from NZ_CVTV01000008.1 coordinate 8,892, forward strand.
TGGAACTCAACGTCAACCAACGCCTGCTGAACCTCAACAAATCCAGCGCCGCGCTCAAGGCACGGATCGCCGAGCTCAACGCACTGATCGCTCAGGGCGAATCGATTCCGGTGGCCAACCCGCCCGCGCCGATCCAGACCGAAGCCAAGGCCAAGGATGTGCGCTTTTTGCTCGAAGCGCTGCATGGCCAAGTCACCCGCGCGGCCCAGGACGGCTTCCTGCCGGCCAACGAAGCGAAGCACTGGATCAAGGAAATCCGCCATATCCTGGTGCTGCTGCACATCGAATTTTTCAACAACCTCGGCCAGCATGCCCTGCAGCAAGGTCAACCGGGCCAGGCGCGCCTGGCGTTCGAGCGCGGCGTGCAGTACCTGCGCAAACAGCCGGAACCGGTGCTGTACAGCGCACAGCTGAAAACGCTGGAGTCGCAATTGGCGCGCGCCAACTCCACGGTGTTGACCAACAGCCAGCCAGCCGAAGACGAAGTCAACGAACTGACCGAAGGCCTGAAAGTCGTCGACGCCGATGCCGAGTGGAAAAAGAAAGCCATCTACGATTGATAGCCTTCTGGCTATGTGGCGACGTTCCGTCGCCACGTGCCATCAAAATGCACCTATCCCCCCACCCCCGACTAGCGTAAAAAAGTGCCCCTCACTCCGTGAAGTTAGAGGCCCGCTATGCCTGTCGCCGTGATTGATGGACAACCGCTGCACTATATCGACCAGGGCACCGGCCCGGTCGTCTTGTTAGGTTCGAGCTACCTGTGGGACCGCGACATGTGGGCACCGCAGATCGAAGCGCTGTCGCAGCAATACCGTGTGATCGTCCCTGAACTGTGGGGCCATGGCGAGTCGGGCACACTGCCCGCAACCACCCGCTCCCTTGACGACCTGGCACGTCAGCACCTGGCGCTGCTGGTCCACTTGGACATCCCGCAGATCAACCTGGTGGGCCTGTCGGTCGGCGGCATGTGGGGCGCCCGCCTCGCCTTGCTGGCACCTGAGCGCATCAACAGCCTCGTGCTGATGGACACCTACCTCGGCGCCGAGCCGCACGCCACGCGCGAGTACTACTTCTCGCTGTTCAAGATGATTGAAGACGCCGGCGCCATTCCTGAACCGTTGCTGGACGTGATCGCGCCGATCTTCTTCCGCCCGCAAATCGACCGCGAATCAGCGCTGTATCAGCACTTTCGCCAATCGCTGCAGGACTTTTCCCGGGAACGCTTGCTGGACAGCGTGGTGCCCCTGGGCCGCTTGATCTTCAGCCGCGAAGACATCCTCGATCAGCTTCCTCGCCTGGATTGCGATACAACCCTGGTCATGTGCGGCGAACAAGACACGCCTCGCCCACCCGCAGAAGCTGAGGAAATGGCCGAACTGATCGGCTGCGCCCTGACCTTGATCCCCGACGCCGGGCACATCTCCAGCCGGGAGAATCCGGAGTTCGTCAATGAAGCGCTGCTGACATTCCTCGCCAACAACGCCTGACCCCTCCCCCTCTGATCGCAGCGCCCGGCTGCGATCAGAGGCGGAAGTGCCCCACCATGCCCCTGAGCTCCGCGCCCAACTGCGCCAGCTGGATACTCGACGCGGCGTTGCCTTGCATGCTCAACGCCGACTGATCGGCACTCGCCCGGATGCTGGTGACGCTGCGGTTGATCTCTTCGGCCACCGAGCTTTGCTCTTCGGCTGCTGCGGCAATCTGCTGGTTCATCTGCTGGATCAATGACACCGCCGCGGCAATGCTGCCCAAGGCGCTTTCGGTTTCCAACGCATCACTGACCGCCAGTTTAACCAGCTCGCCACTGTGCTGAATCTGCTGCACCGACGACTGCGCCGCACTGCGCAAGGTGCTGACCAGACGTTCGATTTCCTCGGTCGATTGCTGGGTGCGCTTGGCCAGGGCCCGCACCTCGTCGGCGACCACCGCAAAGCCGCGTCCTTGCTCGCCTGCGCGGGCCGCTTCAATCGCGGCGTTCAGGGCAAGCAGGTTGGTTTGCTCAGCGACGCTCTTGATCACATTCAACACCGCGCCGATGTTCTGGATCTCCGCGCTGAGGCTCTCGATACTGGCACTGGCACTGTTGCTGGAGGTGGCCAGCAATTCGATGCGCTGCAAGCTCGTGCGCACCACCTGCTGGCCACTGTCGACCTTGTCATCCGCCGTCTGCGCCGCTTGCGCGGCCTCTTCGGCGTTACGTGCCACGTCGTGCACCGTGGCGGTCATCTGGTTCATCGCCGTAGCCACCTGCTCGGTCTCCTCCTTCTGGCTGCTGACCTCGATGTTGGTCTGCTCGGTCACGCTGGACAACGAATGCGCCGAACTGGCCAGTTGCTCGATACCCGCCTGCAACCCGCTGACCATATGGCTCAGGCCGTTGCCCATCTGCTGCATCGCCTGCATCAACTGGCCGATTTCATCGCGGCGGCTGACCTCCATGCGCCCAGTCAGGTCACCGGAGGCAATCTGCTGCGCCACGGCGATTACCCTGCGCAGCGGCGCCACGATCAAGCGGGTAATCCCCCATGCCGCCATCAGCCCCACCAGCAACGCCAGGGCAGATGAACCGATGATGAGCCGCGCGCTGTTGGCCAGTTGCGCCTGCATCGACTGGTCTTCGGTGTCATAGGCCTGGTTGACCCGGCTGACCACCTGATCGGCGCGATCATGCAACTGTTGGTAAACCACTTTTTCCTGTGCCAGCAGGCCGGTGTATTCGCCAAGCTTTTCGCTGAACGACGCGATATGCCCGGACACTTCATTCAGCACGGTCTGGTAACCGGGGTCCTTGACCGAGGTTTTCAGTTGCTCGGCCTGAGCCAGCGCCTGGTCGGCCTGTTCGATCCTGCCCTGCCCGGCCTCGTCCGCATCGGCCTTGCGGCTCTGATCCAGGCGCAACCGCGCTTCGTTCATCGCCTGCAGCATCAACCGCGCCACCTGGCTCACCTGCCCCGCCTGCTCGATAAACTCGGCACCTTCCTTGCCCTGGCTTTCCTTCAGGGCATAGGCGCCGTCGTCCGCCAGGCCGGCCTGCAACACATCGAGATTATTGGCCACGCTGGACACCGACCAACTGGCCATTTCCAGGGCCAGGTCCTTGGCCTGGGTCAGTTCGACAAACTCGTCGAACGCCTTGCGGTAGGCGGCCAGGGCTTGCTCCACCTCGGTCATGACCGGCACGTTGGCGGCGGACTGGGCCTTGAGGCTGGCCGCCAGCGCAGTCAGTGCGTCGACACGCTCATGCAGGGCATCCACCGACTTGGGATCGGCGTGCAAGGCATAATCCTGTTCGATCAGGCGCACCTTGAGCAGGTCACTGTTGAGCGAAGACATACGCTTGAGGCCTTCGAAGCGTTGACCAACGGTTTGCAGGGACCCTACGCCAATGGCCGCGACCAGTGCCGTCAGCAGCAGCACCAGGGTGAACCCCAAGCCCAGTTTTTTCGCCATACCGAGGTTGGCAAAACGTCGTTGCGCGCCCGAAATCATTGCACTTGAGTCCTCTCGCAATGGCAGATGCCATACACCCGCGTTACCAGCAGCGAGATTGGCAACCACGGGGCACTGAGCACAAGTCATCGGCGCCACAATAATGGCAAAAAGCTACACGCCCGTCGTTTTCAGAATGGTCGAGGTCGATCTGGCAGGCCCCAGGGCACGGAACAGCGCCAATGCGCGCTGATCCGCCGCATAGGCCACGTTGATGCGCAGCCACTCGCTGCATTCACCCTTGGGGTTGAACAGCATTCCCGGCGCCAGCAACACTCCCAGCCTGCGGGCACACGCCTGCACACGCGAAGGGTTCTGCGCGCCAGGTCGCGCCCACAGGAACATGCCGCCGGCGGGGACCGCAAACACTTGCCATTCTTCATCCTCCAGCACCTGCAGGGTCGCGGCCATTTGCGTATTCAGACGCTTGCGCAGGCGCTGTACCCACTTGCGGTAGGTACCGTTGGCCAGCAAGGTCGCCACCATGGCTTCGGCAAAACGCGAAGTGCCAATGCCCGTCAGGGTCTTGAGATGCGTCAGTTGCGCGATGATCGCCGCACCGGCGCTCAGGTAGCCCACGCGCAAGGCACTGCTCAGCGTCTTGGAAAAACTGGAGACATAGATGACGCGGTCTTCATGGGGCAACGCCGACAGCCGCGTGCAACTGGCATGTTGCAGGTCGCCGTAGACGTCTTCCTCGATGATCAGGAAATCCCGGCTGCTGGCCAGCGCCAGCAAACGCTCGGCCACCGCGCGGCACAGGCTGGTGCCGGTAGGGTTGAGAGGCTGTTGATGAACAGGCACTTGGGGCGATGGCATTGCAGGTGTGCCTCCAGCACCTCGATGTCCGGGCCGCTGCGCGTGCGCGGCACTTCGAGCAAGGTGACGCCGTGAAAGGCCAATTGCCGATAGAGGTTGCCATACCCCGGCGTCTCGACCACCACCGTATCGCCCGCCTTGAGCAGGGTGCGTATAAGCAGGTCCAGGGCATGGCTGGCGCCGTGAGTCGTCAGGATGCACTCCAGGCTGCTGGGCACATGGATCTGGGTCAGGCGCTTGAGCAATTGTTCACGCAGGGCCGGCAATCCCAGGGGCGTACTGTAGTTGAACAGGCCTGCGGTGTCGGTGCGGCTGACTTCGCGGATTGCGTAGTTGATGTCATCGCTCTCGCGCCAGGCGTCCGGTAGCCAGCCGCAGCCGAGCTTAAGCTCGCCCAAAGGGCCGTCGGTAAAGCTGCCCCACCCCAGTTCGGCGCCTTCGTGCCACGGGTTCTCCTGAACGGCCACGGGTTGTGCCACCACGAACCCGGCGCCGTTTTTCGAGGCTAACAGGCCCTGGGCCACCATCCGCTCGAAGGCCTCGATCACGCTGGACTGGCTCAGCAGGTTGTCGAGGGCCAATTGCCGGACGGACGGTAAGCGTGTGCCGGGGCTCACCCCATTGTTGCGAATCCATCCCGCGACTGCGCTGATGATTTGCTGCACCACCGGTACTGGGGCTTGTCGATCAATCCCTAAATCCATGAGCCACTCACTTCAACTGTTTGTTATTCAACCCAAACAGTTAAGCACAGAAGCTCAAAAAAACCCGGTCTTGATATTTATTAAATCATTGATTTTATTAGATTTTTTACCTAATGAAACACATTCAATCACGGCTTTTTGCCAGCTATGGAAACGCCCCACGGCACCCTATTCCTTTTCGATCAGGTTGCAGTGTGAAGTCTTAAATCGCCGTGGCACCGCCGTCCACCGCCAGGGCCTGGCCGGTGGTGAAGGCGGCGCCATCACTGCACAGATACAGCACAGCGCTGGCGATTTCCTCAACCTTGCCAATGCGCCCGACCGGGTGCATCGCCGCCGCAAATTCGGCCTTGCGCGGGTCAGCTTCGTAGGCGCGTCGGAACATGTCGGTATCGATCACCGCCGGGCAAACGGCGTTGACGCGGATTTTCTTTTTCGCGTACTCAATGGCTGCCGACTTCGTAAGGCCGATCACCGCATGCTTGGACGCCGCATAGATGCTCATTTTCGGCGCCGCGCCCAAACCCGCTACCGACGCCGTGTTGACGATGGCTCCCCCACCCTGGGCCAATAACAGCGGCAGTTGATGCTTCATGCACAACCACACACCTTTGACGTTGACCCCCATGATGGCATCGAACTCATCCAGCGTACCGTCGGCCAACTTGCCCTTCTCGATCTCGATCCCGGCATTGTTGAAGGCATAGTCCAGGCGGCCGTAGGCGGCCAGGGTCTGCGCCATCAATTGCTGCACATCCGCCTCCAGGGTGACGTTGCAGCGCACAAACAACGCTTGGCCACCGGCTTGCTGAATCAGCGCCACAGTGTCCTCGCCGCCCGCCACATCGAGGTCGGCCACCACCACTTTCAAGCCTTCGGCGGCAAACGCCAACGCACTGGCGCGACCAATACCAGCGGCGCCGCCGGTCACCAGGGCGACCTGGCCGGAAAATGTCATGCTCATGGGAAATGTCCTGTGGGATTAATAGCCGTCGGGCGAGTCTAGCCAACGATGGGAGCGCTGCGTCAGCACTATCAGAAGGCCGGTTGGTGCTGCATGAGTCCTGGTGATAAGGCCATAAGGGCGAGTATCAACCCTGTCTATCGGCAAGCATTCGCGTGGCTCGGATAACCTTGCTCGCGGGCCGTTCCTTGTCTATCACTGATACTTCATTTCTAAAGAGTTGCCGCCATGACTGCCCAGACCAACCGCCAGTTCCTGCTTGCCAAACGCCCGGTCGGCGCGGCCACGCGGGAAACCTTCACCTATCAGGAAGTCCCGGTCGGCACACCGCAGGACGGGCAGGTACTCGTGCGCAACGAGTACCTGTCCCTCGACCCCGCCATGCGCGGCTGGATGAATGAGGGCAAGTCCTACATTGCGCCCGTCGGCCTTGGCGACGTCATGCGCGCCTTGGGCGTGGGCAAGGTGATTGCCTCCAACCATCCGGACTTTGCGGTCGGCGACTACGTCAACGGCGCCTTGGGCGTGCAGGATTACTTCCTCGGCGAGCCACGCGGCTTCTACAAGGTCGATCCGACACTCGCGCCACTGCCCCGCTACCTGTCCGCGCTGGGCATGACCGGCATGACCGCCTACTTCGCGCTGCTGGACACCGGCGCACCCAAGCCGGGTGAGACCGTGGTGATTTCCGGCGCCGCCGGCGCGGTCGGCAGCATTGCCGGACAGATCGCCAAACTCAAGGGCTGCCGCGTGGTGGGCATCGCCGGGGGCGCCGACAAGTGCCAGTTCCTGGTGGACGAATTGGGCTTCGATGCGGCCATCGACTACAAACACGAAGACGTGCCCGCCGCCCTCAAGCGCGAGTGCCCCAAAGGCGTGGATGTGTATTTCGATAACGTTGGCGGCGAGATTCTCGACGCGGTGCTCAGTCGCCTGGCGCTGAAGGCGCGGGTGGTGATTTGCGGCGCCATCAGCCAGTACAACAACAAGGAAGCCGTGAAAGGCCCGGCCAACTATTTGTCGCTGCTGGTCAACCGCGCACGGATGGAAGGCTTTGTGGTGATGGATCACGCGGCGAACTTCGCCGCTGCCGGGCAGGAAATGGCCGGCTGGATGGCCCAGGGCAAGCTCAAGAGCAAGGAGGATATCGTCGAGGGGTTGGAGACGTTCCCGGAAACGCTGATGAAGCTGTTCAACGGCGAGAACTTTGGCAAATTGGTACTGAAGGTCAGCTGACACACCCCATTTACCACTGTGGGAGGGGCTTGTCCTAATGCCAATCAATCAAGGCTTTTTGTAGGAGCGAGGGGGCGCCTAGCTCTTGCTCGCGAAAAACTCACAGGCACCGCGTCCATTCAGAAAGCACGCGTTATCGTTGACGTTTTTCGCGAGCAAGCTCGCTCCTACAGAGGGCAGCGTACGCTTAACTGACTGGCATTAAGCTTGCCCCCCACACCACTCCACGATGCAAAGCGAGCCGCTCTTGATCTTGATCTTGATCTGCTTTTGATCTTAGGCGCCCCGTTAAACCACGCTGGCCGAACGCAGGCTTGAATCCGTGGGCAACCCGGCAGGACGCCGGGTTAGCCGCCCCGCGCCATGGATGGCGCGTGGCGGCGGCCCACGGATTCAAGCCTGCGTTCGGGCACACCGAGCCTAAGCGAGGTGCCGAGTGGTGGGGCAAGAGCCTTTTTGGTTACTTTTGGGGCTCTTTTCCAAAAGTGACCCGCTGTAAAAGCGGAACCCATTGCAGCCGTGACCGCAGAAACGGATATGTACTCGGTCCAATCCAACATCCTGGTCGGCCCAGAGGCCGCCATCGGGGGCAAACCCCCTCCCACATTTGGATTGTGGAGCACCAGTAAGGACAGGGGGACAAGCCCCTTCCCACATTTTTCAGTGCCCGCTCGGGTATCAGGCGATTTCGGCAACGACCGCCGCCAACGCTTGCGCCGGATCGGCCGCCTGGCTGATCGGACGGCCAATCACCAGATAATCAGAACCGGCATCGAGGGCCTGGCGCGGCGTCAGAATACGGCGCTGGTCATCCTGGGCGCTGCCCGCCGGGCGGATGCCTGGCGTGACCAGTTGCAATGACGGGTGAGCAGTCTTCAGGGCCTGGGCTTCCAGTGCCGAGCACACCAGCCCGTCAAGGCCGGCTTTCTGCGCCAGGGCGGCCAGGCGCAGCACCTGCTCCTGGGGCTCGATGTCCAGGCCGATGCCGGCCAGGTCTTCGCGCTCCATGCTGGTCAGCACAGTCACCCCGATCAACAGCGGTTTCGGCCCGCTGCGCTGCTCCAGCACTTCACGGCAGGCACTCATCATGCGCAGGCCACCGGAGCAGTGCACATTGACCATCCACACGCCCATCTCGGCCGCAGCCTTGACCGCCATGGCGGTGGTATTGGGGATATCGTGGAATTTCAGGTCAAGAAACACTTCGAAACCTCGGTCACGCAGGGTGCCGACGATTTCCGCCGCGCAACTGGTGAACAGTTCCTTGCCGACCTTGACCCGGCAAAGCGCGGGGTCCAACTGGTCAGCCAGCTTCAGTGCGGCGTCACGGGTGGGGTAGTCCAGGGCGACGATGATAGGAGTCTGGCAGACGGGCATTGGAATGGGCTCTCAGGCAAGTCGAAATCGGCGCGGATTGTAGCGCACGCGGCGCCGTTGCGGGATCCGATGATCGGTAAATACTGATTCAGCGTGGATTGGCGCAGGTTTGCGGCCATTGTTTCAAAGCCGATACATTCACGACATGCCCCCAACACGCCCCACCGCTAGCCTCGCCGCATGACCGACCGTCCAGCACTTCCAGCCATGGGGCTGGGCGCCTATGCTGACCGTAACAATCAGGCAGATGATCGCACTATGCATACTCCTCCCGTCCCGGTAAACGATGCGCACACAGGCGCGGTGATCGCCGACGACAAGCGCTGGAACACCCGTGCGCTGATCGTCGATGACGATGTGCCGATTCGTGAGTTGCTGATCGATTACCTGGCGCGCTTCAATATTTTCGCCACGGGTGTGACCGACGGCGCGGCGATGCGCCTGGCCATGCAAGCCGAAACCTTCGATGTGGTGGTGCTCGACCTGATGCTGCCGGGCGAAGACGGCTTGACCCTGTGCCGCTGGCTGCGGGCAGAGTCGGACATTCCGATCCTGATGCTCACCGCCCGCTGCGAACCCACCGACCGTATCATCGGCCTGGAACTGGGCGCCGACGACTATATGTCCAAACCGTTCGAGCCGCGCGAACTGGTGGCCCGTATCCAGACTATCCTGCGCCGGGTGCGCGATGACCGCACCGAGCAACGCGCCAACATCCGCTTCGACAACTGGCGGCTCAACAGCGTGTTGCGCCAACTGGTCGCCGACAATGGCCTGGTGGTGCCGCTGTCCAACGCCGAATTCCGCCTGCTGTGGGTGTTTATCGAACGCCCGCGCCGCGTATTGAGCCGCGAGCAATTGCTGGATGCCGCCCGCGGCCGCTCCATCGAAGCCTTTGACCGCAGCATCGATCTGCTGGTCTCGCGCCTGCGCCAGAAACTGGGAGATGACCCCAAGGCCCCGCAATTGATCAAGACCGTACGCGGCGAAGGCTACCTGTTCGACGCGCGGGATATCGGCTGATGCGCGCCACCTTCAATACGTTGTTCGGGCGGCTGTTCGGCGTGTTGCTGGTGGCCATCGTGCTGGCGCATCTGCTGGCATTTTTCTGGTTTCATCATTACGGTCCACCACCGCCGCCTCCGCAGGAAACCTTCGTCGAGCAGCCGGATGGCTCGATGAAACCGCTGGTCAAGGCTCACCGTCCCTGGTTCGGTGGCCCGGTGGTGCCGCTGACGTTTCAATTCATCTCGCTGATCATCGCCGCGTGGTACGGCGCCAAGCTGTTGAGCCGGCCGATCCAGCGCCTGAGCGCGGCGGCCGAGCGTTTGAGCCTTGACCTCGACAGCCCGCCCCTCGAAGAGTCCGGGCCGCGCGAAGCGCGCCAGGCCGCGTCGACCTTCAACCTGATGCAAAGGCGCATCCGCGAACAAGTCAGCCAGCGCGCGCGCATGCTCGGGGCGGTCTCCCATGACCTGCGCACCCCGCTGTCGCGGCTCAAGCTGCGCCTGGAACAGATCGAAGACACCCGGCTGCAAGTTCAGATGCGCCAGGACCTGGACGACATGATCGGCATGCTCGACGCCACCTTGAGCTACCTGCACGAACAGCGCACCAGCGAGACCCGACACTGGCTCGATGTGCAGGCGTTGGTGGAATCGCTGAGCGAAAACGCCCAGGATCAAGGCAGCGATGTGCAATGTGGCGGCACCTGCGCGCCCCTGCAGGTGCAGCCCATGGCGTTGCGTTCGTGCCTCAACAACCTGATCGACAATGCCCTGCGCTATGCGGGCTCAGCCCGTGTGGAACTGGCGGACAGCCGCGGGGCGCTGGTGATCCGGGTGATCGACCATGGCCCCGGCATCGCCGCCGACAAGCGCGAAGCGGTATTCGAACCGTTCTTTCGCCTGGAGGGCTCACGCAACCGTAATTCCGGCGGCGTCGGCCTGGGCATGACGATCGCCAGGGAAGCGGTCGAGCGCCTCGGCGGCCACCTGAGCCTGGAAGACACGCCAGGCGGCGGCTTGACCGCAGTGATGTGGCTGCCCAGGGCTTAAAGCGGCTTGTCTTCGCGCCGCGCCTGGGCCTGGGTCGCGCTCCAGTCCGTCAACAAGCTGTAGGCCACCGCGAGTAAGGTCGGGCCGATAAACAGGCCGATAAAGCCGAACGCGATCAAGCCGCCGAACACGCCCAGCAACACGATCACCAGCGGCAGGTTGCCGCCACGGCTGATCAGGTAAGGCTTGAGCACGTTGTCGACACCGCTGATGATGAAGGTGCCCCATACGCCAAGGAACACTGCATAGGTGTAGTCGCCCTTCCACGCCAGCCAGGCCGTGGCCGGGATCCACACCAGCGGCGGGCCCATGGGAATCAGGCTGAGCAGGAACGTCACGCCGCCCAGCAGCAGCGCACCGGGCACCCCGGCGATCAGGAAACCGATCAGCGCCAGCACGGCCTGGGCCGCAGCCGTGCCGATCACGCCGTTGACCACCCGTTGCACCGTCCCCGCCACCAGTTCGATGTAGTAACTGGCACGGTCGCCGATCAGGCGTTCAAGCAGCCGATGCACGAACATCGCCAGGCGCGGTCCGTCGCGGTAGAAAAAGAACACAAAGACCAGGCTCAAGGTCAGTTCGAGGATACCGCCGCCAATCTGCGCACTGCGCGCCAGCAACCAGTTGCCGACCTGGCCGAGGTACGGCTTGATGCTGAGCATCAGCGCCGCGCCCTGTTGGTCGATGCTGTCCCATGTCGCCACCAGCCGTTCACCGATAACCGGGATCGAGCCCAGCCAGGTGGGCGCATTGGGCAGGCCGTCGACCTGGATATCCTTGATCAGCACGACAGCATCGCGTACATGGTCCGCCAGGTTGAACCCCAGCCACACCAGCGGCAGCGCCACCAGCAACATCCAGCCCAAGGTCAGGATACCGGCTGCCAGCGACTCACGGCCGCCCAGCCCACGTGTCAGCAGGACCATCAGCGGCCAGCTCGCGAACGCCAGCACCGCGCCCCAGAACAGCGCCGACCAGAACGGCGCCATGACCCAGAAGCTGGCACCAAACAGCACCAGTAGCAGGATTTGCACCAGCAGGCGATCGTTATTGGGCATCGGGTATCTCGAAAAGAGTCGGCAGAAGACAGCTTAGGCGAACAGCGCGGGTCCGTTCGCCCAGTGACGTTAGCGTATCAGACGCACGTGCAGGCCCTCGGCGTCACCCGGGCTGTTTTCCAGGCGTGCGGCGCGCACACCATTGTCGATCAGCCCCTGACGCCAGGCTTCGGCGTTGGGACCGGACAGGCTGACACGCAAGGTGGTGTCGAGGTTCAGCCCCCTGGAGATCAACATAAGCCACGTGTCGTCTGGCTCGGCGCCGAGCGCGGGGAAGTCCAGTTCACCGGTACTTTTCAACTCACGCAACAGCGTTGCCGAGGTGGGCAGAAGATTCCCCAGCGGCGTGCTGGCGTCCATCTGCTCGACATGCAGATAGGCGCGGCGATTGCCCCGGGTGATGCCGTACAGCGCCACCAGCGCGTTGTCCTGCGGGGCCGCCAGACGCAGAAGCAGATATTCCTGCTGGCCATCGGCCCCTACCAGCTTGGCGTTGCCGAACACTTCGTTGGCCCACAGGCTGCTTTCGCCACAGTCGCGGGCCTGGCACCAGAACAGCAACTGCGCGCCCTTGGCCTGCAGGGCTTCGCGGGTGGCGGTAAAGGCGGCGCTGGAGCTGTGTTCGGCAGGCAGCTCGTAGGTGATCGCCGTGGTTTGACCGCGTGCCGTGGCCTGGCCTTCGGAACGCAATTGGCCGCTGATCTTGCGGATCGCGCCCATGGGGTAGATGCGTTCGCGGTCTTCAGCGGGGCGATAGTCGACGATCTGCGCGTCCACCTGGCGGGCAATGGCCGGTAAGTCCTGGCTTCCCGGCACATCGGCGGCGAACACGAGCGGGCTGAAACAGCACAGCCCAAGGGCACGTAAACATCCTTTACCCAGGCTCATCGGATCACTGAGCCGTGGCCATGGAGGGTCGCAGCGGTTTGAAGATGGTGCATGGTTGACTCCCTTTCAATCCGCCCAGCCTCGGCAGTTGACCGCGCCAAGTCAAGGCGCGGAGAAGAACCGATTGAAACAGTCTGCAACAAGAACCGCACCGGGTTCGTCATTCAGGTGCAAATGATGACCACCCGGCAGCGTCGTCACGGTAAAGGGCAGCCGTGAAAGCAATTCAGGATGTTTCGCCACCATGCCCTCAGCCGCCACCACCAACTGCGTAGGGCAGCTCACTCGCCGTACGAAAGCCATGGCCTGTTCGTCGGTCAGGCGCATCGGTGATGCCAGGGTCAGGCGACTGTCGCTGCGCCAGGTATAGCCACCCGGCACCGGCATCAGACCGCGCTGGGCCAGCAGTTCTGCGGCTTCGCGGCTGACCGCGACCACGCCATGCATGCGCGCCTCGACCGCCCGGTCCAGGCTGGCGTACACCGGCTTGCGCTTGTCTTGCAGGCTCAATTGCGCCTGCAAGGCCATGCCCAGCCGCTCGGCTGCGTTCTCGCCGTCGGCGGTCGGCGGGATCACCCCGTCGATCAATCCAAGATGCGTCACGCGCTCCGGTAACGCCCCGGCGAGCACCAGCGAGACGATGGCGCCCAGGGAATGGCCAAGTAATGCAAAACGTTGCCAACCCAGTTGTTCGGCCACGTGCAATACATCGTGCACGTAATCCCACAAGGCATAACCGGCTCCCGGCGGACGATGCGCCGAGTGCCCGTGGCCGGCCATATCCAGGGCGACAATGCGCACACCCTGCAGCTTGGGCGCCAGGCGCGCAAAACTGTTGGCGTTGTCCAGCCAGCCATGCAGGGCAATGACCGGCAAACCATCTTCAGGTCCAAATAGATGCGCGGCCAGCTCGATATGCGGCAGGCTCAGGCGTACTTCTTCCACGGGCGTGCTCATGCGCAGCTGCGCTCACGGGCCTGCCAGCGGGAAAACACACTCTTGATCAACGTGGCGGTGTCCTGGGGTCGCTCAAGGGGAAACATATGGCCGCCGGGCATGGTGAGCATTTCACCCATGGGCAGGCGACCGACGCCGCTGGCATGATGGCGCATCACCACACGGCTCTGACGGCCGCGCACCACCGCCAGTGGCACTTTCAACTGGCGCACCTGGCCGGGGCTGGTGTGAGGCACGCCTCGATAGATGCTGATTTCGGTCGCCGGGTCGAAACGCAAGCGCAGACGGTCGCCCACTTGCAGCAGGCCATGTTGCAGATACGCCTCAAAGCACTCGGCGTCGAAACCCCGAAACAGGGTCTTGCCGGCGAAGTAAGCGCGCGCGGCGTCCAGGTCGCTGAATTCCTCACGGCGGCCCAGGGTGCGTCCGGCCGGGGTCAGGCGGTCGATGAAGCCAAAGCGTTTGGCGGCGCGAATCACCCAGCGATCCGCGCGGGTCAGCACCGGAGAGTCCAGCATCACCACGCCACGGTACAGCTGCGGGCAGCGCATCGCGGCATGCAAATGCAACACGCCGCCCAGGGAATGGCCGACGCCCCATACCGGCTCCGGTTGCTGCTGCAGATGATGGATCAGTTCATCCACCAGGTTCTGCCAGTTATCGTCCACCGGAAACCTGGGATCATGGCCGTGCTGCGGCAGATGCGCCACTGCATACTCGGGGGCCAGGGCGTCGAACAACTTGCCATAGGTGGCCGACGGAAAGCCATTGGCGTGGGCGAAAAACACGTGCTGCGACATACCGGCTCGCTCTACAGAAACAGACCTCGATTGTCACCATGCCCGGCCCTTACGGCAATGACCGTAACCGCCAGGAATGATGACACTCACGCCATGCCTATCGCGCCGGTGGCTGCTCGCCCAGCGGCACCACGGCCACGGTCAGGCGCGAAACGCAACTGGCCTTGCCCTCGTCATTGGTCAGGCGGATGTCCCACACTTGGGTCGTGCGGCCAATATGGATGGCCTTGGCCACCGCCGTTACTCGGCCGCTGCGCACGCCGCGCAGGTGATTGGCGTTGACCTCCAGGCCCACGCAATAGAATTTGCTGGCATCGACGCACAGATAGGCCGCCACGGAGCCTACGCTTTCGGCCAGCACCACGGAGGCGCCGCCATGCAACAGGCCGTAGGGCTGATGGGTACGGTGGTCGACCACCATGCTGGCGGTGAGGGATTGCTCGTCGAAGCTTTCGAAGCGAATGTCCAGCAATTCACCGATGGTGTTTTTCTGACTCGCGTTGAGTTGTTCGATATTCGGTTGCGTGCGCCACAGGCTCATAGGGGTGTCCTTATTGGTTTTATTACGACCCTAATCCTGCCACAAATCAGAGAGCGCACACACAACCTGTCGATATCGCCTACGGATTTTTTACGCTGACCAGGCTCATCAGCCCGGCCAGCGGGAAATCCCCTTCCAGCTCCGCCAGGCTGGCGGTGTGCATCGGCTCTGGCTGGCGCTGATGACCATGCTGCGCAACGCTGATCAGGCTACCCACCAACGGCTGATGGCTGACCAGCAGCACATTGTCATCGGTCTCGAGCTGTTCCAACACCTGCAACGGGTTGCCCTCCGGCGTCAGCCACGGCACCGTGCGAATGTCCGGCTCGAAGCCCAGCGCCTCGCGCACCAGGTGCGCCGTCTGCTGCGCCCGCACATAGGGGCTGGCGATGATGGCGCTGAGCGGCTGGCCGATCAGGTGCGCAGCGCTGCGCAACACGTCGGCCCTGCCGTGCGCGGTCAGGTTGCGCTCGGCGTCGGTGCGAGCGTGTGCCTCGGCTTCACCGTGGCGCAAGATCCACAGCTTCATAGCTTGGGCTCTTCATCACGCACCGGGTGCGGTGCCGGCGGCACGCTGTGAGCGGCTTCGCCTTCCGGTGCACGCGGGGTTGGCCAATCGGCAAACGGCCAGGGTTTTTGCTCGGTGTGGAAGCTGCCGAAGCGACCGATCTGCGCCAGGAACTGGCTGAGGCTGTCGCCGAAGTTCATCAGGCCCAGGTTCGGCGCGCCGTAGATCAGTCGGTAAATCAGTTGCACAATCACCAACGCGCCGAGCAGGAACTGCGCCACCTGCCACACCAGGGCAAACACCAGCATCCACAGGATGCGCAGCACAATGGACTCATACTTGGGGGCTGCTTTCGAATCGTTCATGCCGCGTTCCTCAGTTGAAACCGCTGGTGGAAATAAAATCGACATCGGTTTTCGGCTCGGCGCGCATCAGCAGCTCGATGACCTGGCTCAAGGTGCGTCCTTCAAACAGGATCGCGTGCAGCCCGGCAACCAGCGGCATATACACACCGACTTCCTGGGCCTTGGCTTTCAGCACTTTGAGGGTGTTGACCCCTTCGGCCACTTCGCCCAGGCGTGTCACCGCCTCTTCCAGGCTCAAACCCTGGCCCAGCGCGAAACCGACTTGATAGTTACGGCTTTTGGGCGACGAGCAGGTAACGATCAGGTCGCCGACGCCCGCCAGGCCCAGGAACGTCATCGGGTTGGCGCCCTGATTCACCGCGAACCGGGTCATTTCGGCCAGGGCGCGGGTAATCAGCATGCTCTTGGTGTTTTCGCCCATCCCCAGGGCCACGGCCATGCCAGCGATGATGGCATAGACGTTCTTCAACGCACCGCCCAGCTCGACGCCGAAGCGATCACCACTGGCGTAAACGCGAAAGGTGCGGCCATGCAGCACCGCCTGGACGCGCTCGCACAGCTGCTCGTCTTCACTGGCGATCACCGTGGCGGTCAGCGCATGCTCGGCCACTTCCCGCGCCAGGTTCGGCCCGGACAGCACGCCGATGCGCGCCTGGGGTGCGATCTCGTCGAGGATTTCGCTCATCAGCTTGAACGTCTGCGCCTCGATGCCCTTGGTCAGGCTGACCAGCAGCTTGCCCGCCAGACGTTCGGCGTGGGGCGCCAGCACCGAGCGCAAGGCGCTTGAGGGTAGCGCGACAAAGCACAGGTCGCAGTCGGCAAGGGTTGCCAGCAGATCGGTAACGGGCTCGACCGCCGGATGAATCTTGATGCCCTTAAGGTAACGCGGGTTTTCCCGGTGCACGCGAATGGCCTCGGCCTGCTCGGGATCACGCATCCACTGACGCACCGCGTGGCCATTTTCAGCCAGCAGGTTAGCCACGGCGGTACCAAAACTTCCGCCTCCCAGGACCGCAATAGGGCGCTGTTCAGTCATATGCAATCCGTTAATCCATACCAGTGGCGATGGCGGCATTATACGGGGCGACCCGCTTGCGGCCAGCCCCCGCGTGAATTCGTGCGCTTGTCGGAAAATGCCACACTTGAGTGAAGTAATTGCAAGTCTCACGACTGGCAAAATGCCCGACCTCAGTTAACATGGGCGGCTATCCGCAATTATCAAGGCCGTGCCGTGTATCCGGGCCCTCCTCTCCGCTCATCCCTGCAATTGATGCTGCCCTTGGTGCTCGCGTGCAGCGCCAGTGCGTCGGCTGACGACCTGTTCCTCGACAGCCAACCGCTGCCGCAGGTGTTGACCGCCACCCGCCTCAAGCAATCGGCCGCCGCCGTCCCCGGCAGCATGACCGTGATCGACAGCGAGCTGATCAAGGCCAGTGGCGCGCGCGACATTGCCGAGCTGTTACGCCTGGTGCCCGGGATGATGGTCGGCTACACCACCGGCAATCAGGCGGCGGTGAACTACCACGGCAGCAGCGCCAGCGATGCGCGGCGCATGCAGGTATTGATCGACGGGCGCTCGGTGTATCGCGCAGGCCTGGCCACGGTGGACTGGAGCGATATTCCGGTCGCCATGGAAGACATTGAGCGTATCGAGGTGTTTCGGGGACCCAACACCGTCAGCTACGGCGCCAATGCGCTGATGGCGGTGGTCAATATCCTCACCCGCTCACCGGCCAACAGCCAGGGCACGCGGGTAAAGGTCATCCAGGGTGAACGCGGGATCAACGATGTCTATGCCAGCCAGGGCGTGGGCTGGGAAACCGGCGATCTGCGCCTGTCGCTGTCAGGACAGCAAGACGATGGTTTTGACCGCGATGCCGTCGGCGCCGACCGCCGCGACAGCCGCCGCCTCAGCCGTTTCAGCCTGGCCGTCAGCCAGACGTTGAATGCGCAACAGAGCATCGACTGGCAACTGGATGCCAAGGAGGGGACCAATCAGCGCCCCTACACCTACGCTCCGGTATTCGCCGGGATTACCGAGGGCGGTACCAATTCCGACGTCACTGCCAAGGACTACGCAGGTTCGATGCGCTGGAACTTCGACTTCAACCCCGAACACAGCCTGTATATCCAGGGGTCGGCCCAGCAATGGGACCGTCGGCAGATCTGGAAAGCCTGTGACGCCAAGGTCTCGTTCAGCCCGGAATTGACCCGGCTGTGGCAACTCAACCCCAACTACGCCGAACAGCTGGCGCGGCACATGGATAAATTCAGCCAAGGCAGCGCCCCGCCCGGCAGCGCCGCCGAACAGGCGTTGGGCAACCAGGTACTGGACCAGTGGCGCAACGGCGCCAACCAGAGCGTGTGCGGCGATATCGACCAAAGTGCCAGGGAGAGCCGCTACGACGTGGAGCTGCAAGACACCCTCAGCCTCTCCGACAGCCTGCGCCTGGTCAGCGGGATGAATTACCGCTACGACCGCGCCGACTCCGACACCTACTTCAACGGCACGCTGGACGACACCACCTGGCGCCTGTTCGGCCACCTGGAATGGCGGGCCAGCGAACACTGGCTGCTGCAAGGCGGCGCGATGTACGAAGACACCCACTTGAGCGGCAACTCACTGACGCCTCGCGTGGCGGTCAACTATCTGATCAACCCGCGCCACGGCCTGCGGGCGGTGTACTCCGAGGCGATCCGTTCGCCGGATATGTTCGAGAACAACGTCAACTGGAGCTACCGCGTCACCAACCTCAGCTCGCCGGTCTACGGGCAGAATTCCGGGCAATATTTTGTGGTGACACGCGGCCCCGGCAATCTTGATAAAGAGTTGATGCGCTCGCGCGAACTGGGCTACAACGGCTTCTTTGCCGACCTCGGGTTGAATGTCGACGTGAAGCTCTTCTACGACGAAATCACCGACATGATCAGTTCGCCGCTGCGCAACAACCAATACATCGCCAGCAACGCCAACAGCTCGCGCTTTACCGGTGCCGAATCACAGTTCGACTGGCGCGTCAGCGACGCCGACCGCCTGCGCCTGACCTATGCTTACGTCGATGCGAGCGCCAGCAACCCACTGGACAAGGCGCAGACCGCACGCAACAGCGGCTCGACCGGCTGGTTGCGTGAATGGGGCCACGGTTGGTCGAGCGCCTTGTTCTATTACGGTGACGACGCACTCAACGAGTATCGCTTCGAACGGGTCGACCTGCGGGTGGCCAAGCGCATTGCACTGGGCAACACCAACGTGGAGCTGGCCGGCATGCTGCAACAACGCCTCGACAATCAGCCGACCACCTGGCCCGACAACCATTACGACCATCGCCATGTGCTCTACTTCAGCGCGCAGCTAGAGTTCTGACATGGGCGATCAGTCACGGATGACCCTCCCTCTTGTTTCACGGCTGTGGCGGCGCGGCTTGCTGCTCGCGTGCCTGCTGTTCACCCCCACCGTGTGGAGCGCCGATATCCTGCTGACCGCCGCCGAGGACAGTGCCGGTGTCCAGGGATTTACCCAGGCCCTCGCCCGGCAGCGCCCCGAAGACCATGTCGTCTTCACCCTGCTTGAAGATTTGCCGGCGCCGAGCCAGTTGCCCGCCACTACCCGCCTGATCCTGCTGGACCTGCCCGGCCTCGACTGGCGCTTGCAGGATACCCAGGGGCCACCGACCCTGGTGCTGCGCATCAGCCGCCTGCAAGCTCACCAGCGCCTGGGCAGCGCGCACCCGGCCAGAATCAGCCTGCTGTGGAGCGACCCGCCGCTGGCGCGCCAGCTGCGCCTGATCGCCAGCATCTTGCCCCAGGCCCGACGGATCGGCGTGCTTTACGGCGCCGACAGCGAATTCCTGCTGCCTGAGCTTGACCGGTACGCCGCGCCACTGGGCCTGGAAATCGTGCCCCAACGCTGGGACAACACCAACGACAGCCGCACCCTGCAAACACTGTTCAAGAACAGTGACGTGCTGCTGGGCCTGGACGACCCGCAACTGTACAACCCCAAAACCGCCAAGAACCTGTTGCTCAGCAGCTATGCCCAGCAATTGCCGCTGATAGGGCCCAATGCCGGGTTTGTCCGGGCCGGCAGCCTGGCCAGCACCTATAGCGACCAGCCCGACTGGCTCGCGGTACTCGATCGCCTGCTGGACCACCCGCCGGCCAGCTGGCCGCGCACGCTTTACCCGCAACACTTCAAAGTGGTGGGCAACCCGCAAGTCGCACGCTCACTGGGCACCGAACAGGTCGACGAAGCTGCCGTCGCCGCCCGCCTGGCCGAAGGAGATGAACGCCCATGACCTTGCGCCGTCGCTGGGACATTAACACCCGCACCCAACTCATCACCCTGGGGCCTGCACTGCTGCTGACCTTGCTGTTGATCAGCTTCTTTACCTTCGTGCGTATCCAGGACTTGCGCCAGGAGCTGGACCACACCGGCCAGTTGATCGCCAACCAACTGGCGCCTGCCACCGAGTACGGCGTTATTTCCGGCAACAACGATGTGCTCGACGCCTTGCTGCGCGCGACGCTGGCCACGCCCCACGTGCGTTTCCTGGAGATTCAGGACAGCGCCGAGAACATTCTGGTGTATGTCGAGCAGCCGTCGGAGAAGCACGACCGGTCGCTGTCGGTGAAAGTGTTCCAGGCACCGATCCGCTTGCAGCATATCCAGCTGGGCAATGACTTTTTCCAGGACAACCTCAACGAACCCAAGGCGCCGCGAGCGGACTACCTGGGCCGAGTGATTGTCGGTATGTCCAACGACGCGTTCAGCCAGCGTCAGCAGGAAATCCTGTTCAAGGCCGGCATTCTGGCGCTGTTCGCGCTGCTGTTTACCTTTCTCCTGGCGCGACGCCTGGCCGCCAGCCTGTCGCAGCCGATCAGCGCCATGGGCCACGCGGTGAAGGCCATCCAGCAGGGCGATTACAAGACGCCGCTGCCGATTGTCGACGACTCCGAACTGGGCGACCTGGCACGGCACATCAACAACCTGGCCGCAGGCCTCAATCAGGCCAGCCGTGAGCAGCAGCAGGCCATGGCCCAGTTGATCCAGACCCGCGAAGAAGCCGAGCGCGCGAATAATGCCAAATCGGAATTCCTGGCGATGATGAGCCATGAACTGCGCACGCCGATGAATGGTGTGCTGGGCATGCTGCAACTGCTGGAAACCACCGAGATGACCGAAGAGCAGGCCGAATACGCGGCGCTGGCTTCCGAGTCCACCGAGCACCTGCTCAAGGTGATCAACGACATCCTCGACTTCTCGCGCATCGAACGGGCCGCGCTGGAGCTGGAACATATTGCCTTCAACCTGGCCGACCTGATCAGCAGCTGCGCCCAAGCGTTCCAGCACAGTGCGCAGCAGCGCGGGCTGGCCCTGGAGCTGTCGATTCCGCCGGGCATGGAGGCTCTGCGGGTGTGCGGTGACCCGACCCGTATCCGGCAGATCCTGGTGAATCTGATCGGCAACGCCTTGAAGTTCACCGAGCACGGGACCGTGCATGTGGAGCCCCACTGGCAAACCCTGGACCATGAACTGGTGTGGTTCACCTGCACCGTGCGCGACAGCGGTATCGGCATTTGCGCCGAGCGCCTGGAATTGATGTTCGATGCGTTCCAGCAGGCCGACAGCTCTATTTCAAGACGTTACGGAGGCACCGGACTCGGCCTGCCGATCGCCCGCACCCTTGCCGAACGCATGGGTGGCACCCTGCGCGCCCAAAGCGAAGAAGGCCGGGGCTCGGTATTCACCCTGGAAATTCCGCTGGCCATCGATCAGCAAAGCCTGCCTGCCATCGCCCCGGACACCGTAGGCAAAACCAGCGCTGGCGCCGGGCGGCATATACTGCTGGTGGAAGACAACCCGGTTAACCGTACGGTGGTCGAAGCCATGCTGCGCAGCCTGGGTTTCGAAGTCAGCCTGGCCACCGATGGCGCCGAGGCGATCCGCAGCGCCGAAAGCCTGATCTTCACCGCGATCCTGATGGACTGCCGCCTGCCATTGATCGACGGCTACGAGGCCACTCGGCAAATTCGCCGACTGCCGGGCTGCGCCGATTTACCGATTATCGCCTTGACAGCCAACGCTTTGCAGGGCGACCGCGAAGCCTGTCTGGCTGCCGGAATGAACGATTACCTGGCCAAACCGTTCAAACGCACGGATTTGCAGCAAATCCTCCAGCGCTGGGTGCACTAGCTGTCGTGGCTAAGCCAAGTCCGACTGGCGTGGAGGACGAAAGTGCGGCAGTCTTAGGCACCCGAACGGGCCGATAAACAGGTCCGGTTTAACATTTCAGTGAACAAGTGTACATTGAGTACCTTGACGCTGTGACTTTCACTACAACGCAATAGTCTATGTGTAGGCTGCCGCTATGAGGCATGAACGCTTCATTCGGTTCGGGAAGATTTGCCCTACCCTGCCGCATGGGATTATTGAGGAGCTCGCATGACCAAACAAAACGCCTTTACTCGGGAAGACCTGCTGCGCTGCAGTCGCGGTGAGCTGTTCGGCCCAGGTAACGCGCAACTGCCCGCCCCGAACATGCTGATGGTGGATCGCATCACCCATATCAGCGAAGAAGGTGGCAAGTACGGCAAAGGTGAATTGGTCGCCGAGCTGGATATCACCCCTGACCTGTGGTTCTTTGCCTGCCACTTCGAAGGCGATCCGGTGATGCCGGGCTGCCTGGGCCTTGACGCCATGTGGCAACTGGTCGGCTTCTACCTGGGCTGGCAAGGCCTGCCGGGCCGCGGTCGCGCCCTGGGCTCGGGCGAAGTGAAGTTCTTTGGCCAGGTCTTGCCGACCGCCAAGAAAGTCACCTACAACATTCAAATCAAGCGCGTCCTCAAGGGCAAGCTGAACCTGGCCATCGCCGACGGTTCGGTGACTGTCGACGGTCGCGAGATCTATACTGCCGAAGGCCTTCGGGTCGGCGTATTCACTTCCACTGACAACTTTTAAGGGTTATCCGCATGCGCCGCGTCGTTATCACTGGTCTGGGCATTGTTTCTTGCCTGGGCAATGACAAAGAGACCGTCACCGCTAACCTGCGTGCAAGTCGCCCTGGCATCCGCTTCAACCCGGAATATGCCGAAATGGGTCTGCGTAGCCAGGTTTCCGGCTCCATCGACCTGCCCCTCGAAGAACTGATCGATCGCAAGATCTATCGCTTCGTCGGCCACGCTGCCGCCTATGCCTACCTGGCCATGAAAGACGCAATCGCCGACGCCGGCCTGAGCGATGATCAGGTGTCGAACGTACGTACCGGCCTGATCGCCGGCTCCGGCGGCGCATCTACCCTGAACCAGATGGAAGCGCTGGACATCCTGCGCGAAAAAGGCGTGAAACGCGTCGGCCCGTACCGTGTAACGCGGACCATGGGCAGCACAGTTTCAGCCTGCCTGGCCACGCCGTTCGCCATCAAGGGCGTGAATTACTCGATCTCCTCTGCGTGCGCCACCAGCGCCCACTGCATCGGAACTGCCGTTGAGCAGATCCAGCTGGGCAAGCAGGACATCGTATTCGCCGGCGGCGGTGAAGAAGAACATTGGAGCCAGTCGTTCCTGTTCGACGCCATGGGCGCGCTGTCCACCCAGTACAATGAAACCCCGGAGAAGGCCTCCCGCGCCTACGACGCCAAGCGTGACGGTTTCGTCATCGCCGGCGGTGGCGGCATGGTGGTGGTCGAGGAGCTGGAACACGCTCTGGCCCGTGGCGCGAAGATCTACGCGGAAATCGTCGGCTACGGCGCGACGTCCGACGGCTACGACATGGTTGCGCCAAGCGGTGAAGGCGCCATCCGTTGCATGCAGATGGCCATGTCCACCGTGGATACCCCGATCGACTACCTGAACACCCACGGCACGTCGACTCCGGTCGGCGACGCCAAGGAAATGGAAGGCGTGCGTGCGGTATTCGGTGACAACGCGCCGAAAATCAGCTCCACCAAGAGCCTGTCGGGTCACTCCCTGGGCGCCGCCGGCGTTCACGAAGCGATCTACTGCCTGCTGATGATGGAAGGCAACTTCATGGCCGGCTCGGCCAACATCGACGAGATCGACCCGGTCGTCGCCGATATGCCGATCCTGACCAAGACCGTTGAAGATGTGAAAATCGACACCGTGATGAGCAACAGCTTCGGCTTTGGTGGCACCAACGCCACCCTGGTGCTGAAACGCTGGCAGGGCAAGTAAGGCCTGACGCTTGACCGATGAAAAGCCCCGACTGGTTCGGGGCTTTTTTATGGGCGATTGAATGAGACCGAGTCACGTGCATCGGGGGCAAGTGAGTCGCCCCTCTCACATTTGACCCAGTTGGCCCAAAGAATGCGGTCGAATGTGGGAGGGGGCTTGCCCCCGATGGCGGCCTCCGGGCCGACCAGGATGCTGGATCAGACCGAGTACATATCCGTTTCTGCGGTAACGGCTGCTATGGGTTCCGCTTTTACAGCGGGTCACTTTTGGAAAAGAGCCCCAAAAGTAACCAAAAAGGCTCTTGCCCCACCACTCGGCACCTCGCCTAGGCTCGGTGTGCCCGAACGCAGGCTTGAATCCGTGGGCCGCCGCAATGGGCCATCCATGGCCCAGTGCGGCTAACCCGGCGTCCTGCCGGGTTACCCACGGATTCAAGCCTGCGTTCGGGCAGCGTGGTTTAACGGGGCGCCTGAGATCAAAAGCAGATCAAGATCAAGAGCGGCTCGCTTCGCATCGTGGTTTGCGTTGGGCGCTACACAGTTGTGAAGATACCTATGCGCGATAGGATCACCTCAATTACACAACACTAAAACCCGACCTCAATGAGTGCCCTCATTGCGGGTCGACTTGGGCAGGATGGCCAGAAAGTTATCCCGCGCCACCTTGTGGGCAACGTCTTCAGGCAATGCATCGAGGAAGGGATCAAAACGGCGCATTTCCTTACCCAGCTTGTTGAAGCGCCCTACCACGTCAGAGCCCAGCATGAATCGATCAGGGAACCGCTCGACCAGTTTGACCCACTCCGGCCTGGGCTTGCCCGCATCATCAAGCAGATAGGGCGTGAGCATGCTCCAGGACAGGTCGATATACAGGTTGGGGTAAGCCTCAAGGAGGCGATTCAACGTGGGCAGCAGGAAATCCATTTGCACCTGATGGCGGTGGATTTCCTTGCTGGTACCGGCGTGGGCCCAGATAAACCGCGTGTGCGGGTGGTTGCGCAACGGCTGCTCGACTTCGGCCAGGTACAACGGGTTGCGCTCGCGCTTGGAGGTGATGTTGGAGTGCAGCATCACCGGCAGGTCGTTCTCCGCCGCCAAATGATAGATGCGCGTCATGGCTTCATTATTGGCGCGCGGCGTATCACCCGAGGTCAGCGCGGTGAGATCGTCGTGGCGGGTAAACACTTCGCCGATGCCCTGCCACAGCCCTGGGTTGAGGTCGAGCATACGCTGGATGTGGGCGGCGGAATTCTTGTCGTTAGGATTGAAACCGGCCAGGAACGGATGAAAGTGCCGGCGCTGTTCAGGGGTGAGCTTGTTGACCGCAGCGGCGACGATGACATCGGTGGCGCTGTACCAATAGGCATCGGCATCGTCGCCTGCATAATAGCGCGGGCGTTTGGGTTCATCCTCGTGCCATTTCTTGGCCACGGGAATGCCGGAAATCATCACATGCTCGATGCGATTGTCCGCCATGGCCTTGAGCAGCTTGTCCATGCCCGCGGTTTCCTGGAAAAAATCCACGTAATGCAGGTGGGCGTCGCTGTAGGCATAGTCGCGGGCCTGCACGGCAAGACTGCTGGCGGCGAGCATCAGGGCAAAACTCACACGGGTCCAAAGCACGGTGATACCTCGATAGGAACTGATACGGGTAGACCCTGCCCCGCGTATCAGGGTTCAGCAGGGACAAAAATCTGGAACACCCAGGTGCCGGCATGTTCTATTACTGCATGACCGTCATCCAAAGCCCTGTGAGGTTCGCCATGCCTGTTACCGTCAATACGTTGAACGCTGAAAACTTTCGTCACAGCGTCACTGTCAACAACCACGAGCTGTTTACCGACCTGCCCAAGAGCCTGGGGGGTGACGACTCCGCCCCCTCGCCTCACGACTATTTCGACGCCGCGCTGGCGTCTTGCAAAGCCTTGACCGTCAGGCTTTATGCGCAGAAGAAAGACATCCCGCTCACCGGCGTAACGGTAGAAGTTACCCACGACGCCGCCGAAGAGCAAAAAGGTAAATACAGGCTCAACGTCAAGTTGACCCTCAAGGGCGTGCTGACCGACGCCCAGCGCGATGAGCTGCACCGTGTCGCCGACAAGTGCCCGGTGCACAAATTGATGACCACCGCCGAAGTCAGCATCGAGACAACACTTTCGGAAGGCGCCTTCAGCCAATAACGCCAACGTCCGGTCGAGCGGGTTATGCTCAGCGTCATCGAACCCGCTCAGACAGGGATGTAACCCCATGACCACGCTCACCGTCATCCGCCCGCGCCGCGAAGATGTGGAAGGCCAGCCTATCCTGCGCCCGCTGCCCTCGCGTGAATGCCGCAGCGTCGGGCCTTTCGTGTTTTTCGACCATATGCTGCCTACCCGTTATGCACCGGGCAGCGGGATGAATATCCGCCAGCATCCCCATATCGGGCTGTCTACCCTCACCTATCTGTTCGACGGCACGTTGCAGCACAAGGACAGCCTGGGTTCGGACCAGGTGGTACAGGCTGGCGAGGTCAGTTGGATGACTGCCGGCAGTGCGATTGCCCATGTCGAGCGCACACCCGAGGCGGTCAAGGCCAGCGGTTTCAACCTGCACGGGTTGCAGGTGTGGCTGGCGTCGCCCAAGGACCACGAAACCGGCCCGGGCCACTACAGCCATCACCCGGCGGCAAGTTTGCCGGTCAGCGACAACCTCGGCGTGCAGGTGCGCCTGATCGCCGGCAGCGGGTTTTTTTGCCTCACGTCACCCGTACCGGTGCTGTCGCCCACGCTGTATGCCGAGGTGCGCATGCAGACGGCCACTACCCTGCTGATCCCCGATGAGCATGAGGAACGCGCGGTGTATGTAGTGGCGGGTGACGCGCAGCTCGACGGCGAGGCTCTGGCGGTGCATAGCCTGGTGGTGCTGCCTGCCGGGCAGGAGATGACGCTGTATGCCGCAACCGAGTGCCATGCCGTGGTGTTGGGTGGCGCACCACTGGATGGGCCGCGGCGGATCAACTGGAATTTCGTGGCCAGTGATCCGGCGGTGATCGAGCAGGCGCGGCAGCGATGGGCGGCTGGGGATTGGCCGACGGTGCCCGGTGAGTCAGAAAGGATTGAGTTGCCTGTCAGATAGCGATCGGGGGCAAGCCCCCTCCCACAATTGAATTGTAAATGCCTTCAAATGTGGGAGGGGGCTTGCCCCCGATGAGGCCCGAACAGGCGCTGAAGAATCAGCCCTTGAACACTTCATCCAGCAAGTTATGCATCGACTGGAACGCCCGCGCCGCGGTCCTGGCGTCATACATCATCTTGCCCGGCACATTGGCATGGGGATCAGTGAAGGAATGCACCGCGCCACCGTAGCTGAGCAACTGCCAATCCACACCCGCTGCGTTCATTTCATCTTCGAACGCCGGCAGTTGTTCTTTCGGTACCAATGGGTCGGAGGCGCCATGCAGCACCAGCACTGAACCCTTGATGTTCTTCGCATCCGCCGGGTTCGGCGTGTCGAGGGTGCCGTGGAACGAGATAGCCGCCTTCAGCGGCGCACCGGTGCGCGCCAATTCCAGAGAGCAGCAGCCGCCGAAGCAGAAACCGAAGGTCGCCAGCTTCGACGTATCAACCGTTGCCTCGGTCTGGCGTTGCAGTTGTTCAAAGGCCGCTTGCATACGCTTATTCAACATCGGGCGATCATTTTTCAACGGCATCATCGCCGCGCCGGCCTCATCGCCATTGGTCGGCCGCACAGTTTGCCCATACAAGTCGGCAATCAGCACCACGTAGCCTTTGCCGGCGACGCTCTTGGCGATCTCTTCGGCTCCCGCGCTCACGCCCATCCAGTTCGGCGCCATCAGCAGCCCCGGCAGCGGGCCTTGGTGGCTGGCATCGAACGCCAGGCGGCTTTCATAGGTCTGGCCATCAAGCTGATAGACCACGGAACGTACGGTAACTTGGCTCATCATTTTCTCCAGTTGAAGTACACGCAGAAGCCGTAATACAACGGTAGGAGCGAGCTTGCTCGCGAAAAACTTCAGGGCAGCGCGTTGATTCAGGATGTGCGCGTTATCGGTGACGTTTTTCGCGAGCAAGCTCGCTGCTACAAACGAAAAAACCCGCCG
This sequence comes from Pseudomonas sp. 37 R 15, assembly GCF_900004865.1. Taxonomy (NCBI): domain Bacteria; kingdom Pseudomonadati; phylum Pseudomonadota; class Gammaproteobacteria; order Pseudomonadales; family Pseudomonadaceae; genus Pseudomonas; species Pseudomonas sp. 37 R 15. The sequence continues at coordinate 36,949 of NZ_CVTV01000008.1, forward strand.
AAGCGGGTTTTTCTACAACGGTGTCAAACCGACAGTTCAACCAACAGCTTGTTCAGTCGGCGCACATACGCGGCCGGGTCTTTGAGGCTGTCGCCAGCGGCCAGGGCCGCTTGGTCAAAGAGGATATGCGACAGGTCGCCAAAGCGCTCCTCGTTCTGCTCAGCGTCGAGTTTCTCGATCAGCGGGTGAGCCGGGTTGAATTCGAAGATCGGCTTGGAATCCGGCACCTTCTGGCCGCTGGCTTCAAGGATCTGACGCATCTGCATGCCCAGGTCCTGCTCGCCAATGGCCAGGATCGCCGGAGAGTCGGTCAGGCGATGGGAAACCCGCACTTCGCTGACAGCCTCACCCAGGGAAGTCTTGATCCGCTCAACCAGGCCTTCTTTGGACTTGGCGACTTCCTCGGCGGCTTTCTTGTCTTCCTCGGAGTCGAGGTTGCCCAGGTCCAGGTCACCGCGTGCCACGTCCACAAAGGATTTGCCGTCGAACTCGGTGAGGTAGCTCATCAGCCACTCATCGATACGGTCGGTCAACAGCAGTACCTCGATGCCTTTCTTGCGGAAGACTTCCAGGTGCGGGCTGTTCTTGACCTGAGCGTAGGTTTCGCCAGTGAGGTAGTAGATCTTGTCCTGACCTTCCTTGGCACGTGCCAGGTAGTCGGCCAGCGACACAACCTGTTCGCCGTCATCACCTTGAGTCGAAGCAAAACGCAGCAGGCCGGCAATTTTTTCCTTGTTGGCAAAATCTTCCGCCGGGCCTTCTTTCATGACCTGGCCGAAGTTTTTCCAGAAGCCCTGGTATTTCTCCGGCTCGCTCTTCGCCAGTTTTTCCAGCATGTCGAGTACGCGCTTGGTCAGCGCCGACTTCATGGAATCGATGATCGGGTCCTTTTGCAGGATCTCCCGCGACACGTTCAGCGACAGGTCGTTGGAGTCGACCACACCCTTGATAAAGCGCAGGTACAGCGGCAGGAACGATTCCGCCTGGTCCATCACGAACACACGTTGTACGTAAAGCTTGAGGCCCTTCGGCGCTTCGCGCTGGTACAGGTCAAACGGCGCACGGGCCGGCACGTAGAGCAGCGAGCTGTATTCCAGCTTGCCTTCAACCTTGTTGTGGCTCCAGCTCAGCGGGTTTTCGTAGTCGTGCCCGATGTGCTTGTAGAACTCCTGGTATTCCTCGTCCTTGATCTCGGTACGCGGACGGGTCCACAGGGCACTGGCGCGGTTGACGGTTTCCCATTCCTCGGCCGGCGCCTCTTCACCTTCGCCAGCCGTTTGCTCTTTCGGCAGCTCGATCGGCAGGGCGATGTGGTCGGAGTACTTCTTGATGATGTTGCGCAGGCGCCAGCCATCGGCGAATTCATCTTCGCCATCTTTGAGGTGCAGCACGATACGGGTGCCACGGTCAGGCTTGTCGAGGGTGGCGATTTCAAACTCGCCCTCACCTTTGGACGCCCAGTGCACGCCTTCGCTGGCGTCAAGGCCGGCACGGCGGCTGAACACTTCAACCTTGTCGGCGACGATGAACGCCGAATAGAAACCCACGCCGAATTGGCCGATCAGGTGAGAATCTTTTTTCTGGTCGCCCGACAGGTTCTTCATGAAATCTGCGGTGCCGGATTTGGCGATGGTGCCCAAGTGGGTGATCGCGTCCTCACGGCTCATGCCGATACCGTTGTCTTCGAGGGTGACGGTTTTGGCGTCTTTGTCGTAGCTCACACGGATTTTCAGTTCGGCGCCACCTTCCAGCAACTCAGGCTTGGACAGGGCTTCGAAACGTAATTTGTCGACAGCGTCAGAGGCGTTCGAGATCAATTCGCGAAGGAAAATTTCCTTGTTGGAATACAGCGAATGGATCATGAGGTGCAGCAGTTGCTTCACCTCGGTCTGGAAGCCCAGGGTTTCCTTTTGAGTTTCCACACTCATGGTCATCAAACTCCAATTGGATGGCAGTGGCCGCGCCCGAGAGGGTTGGCGGCGGGTTGTCATCAAAGTTGGGGGCTAAGACCGGGATTTCAAGAGCGGCAATTCCTCGATCTTGAAATGGGCGCGAGCGGTGGCAATCGGTTCGGTGGGAGTCGTTTGCCAGGCGGTGACCGCCACGTTGGCGACGCGCCTGCCCTGGCGGCACACCTGGCAGGTGGCGTAGGTGTCGCGAAACTGGCCGGCGCGCAGGTAATCCAGGGAAAAGTCGATGATTTTCGGCAGGCCAGGGGCACCGGTGAACACAAGCAAGTGCAAGGCCGCCGACAGTTCCATGAAGCCGGCGATGACCCCGCCATGCAGCGCCGGCAATATAGGGTTACCAATATTGTCTCTGTTGGCCGGCAGGCGAAACAACAGCTCGTCCCCTGAGCGTGTGCATTCGACGCCGATCAGCTTTGCGTAGGGAACAAGGTCGAGCAGTGCCGCATAATCGCCGCACTCAAGCGCTTGCTCCAGACGCGTCTTGAATCGATGGGTCATGCCTGCTCTCCCTTGATCGCGCTGCCCAGTCCCTGGGTGCCCTTGAGACGCTTGCCCATGCGCATGAATGTACCCACCACATGCGCAATGGGCTGCTGCGGGTCGTCCTGGTAGGCAAAGCCGCGGGTGAAGATCACATCGGTGGTTACCCGGTAGCACTGGGCAAAACCATACACCGGCTTATGCGGCTCGGCGGGATGCATGTAGTCGATGCGCAAATCCAGGGTTGGGCATACCTCGAACTCGGGTAATACGCACAGCGTGGCCAGGCCGCAGGCGGTGTCCATCAATGACGTCAGCGCGCCACCGTGGATGATGCCGCTGCGGGGATCACCCACTATGTGCGCGCCATAGGGCAACACCAGCGTCATGCCCTCCCCTGTCGCGGCATGGACCGTTACCCCCAGTACCTGACAGTGGCGAAGCGCCGAAACAAAGCGGGTGGCTCGGTCTAACAAGGGGGTCTGGGTCATATTTTTTAAATTCTTATTAGTGTGGATGGGCAGGATAGGTAATAATTTGGAAAGTTCCTGGCGAAAAAGCTTTTTATATCTGTGGAACAAAAGGAACTAATGCTGGCCCCTTGAGTTCGAAAGGCCAGTAGATATCTTCAATAAGGAGAAACACCCATGCGCAAGACATTAGCTATTTCCATGATGCTGGCCGCTGCCCTCGGCCTGGCTGCCTGCGACAAGAAATCCGAAGACAAAGCCCAAGACGCCGCCGCACATTCTGAGCAAGCTCAGCAAGACATGGCGAAAGCACAGGATAAAGTGAACGACGCTGCAAAAGAAAACGCTGAAGCTGCCAAAGCCCAGGCTGAATCGAATGCTGCCGCCGCTAAAGAAGCTGCACCTGCCGCACCTGTTACACCTGCAGAGCCTGCCAAGCAGTAATCGCAGGGTGTAAAGCTGTAGTGCTGTAGAAGATAGCCCGCTTATAGAGCGGGCTTTTCTTTGTCTGCTGTTTTCTCCAGGCTTTTAGTCACGCTGTCTTTCGCGGGATCCGGGGCCTGCATATTCGTCGGCGTGTACACCATCACCTGCAAAACGTCGGAGTGAAACTCACGGCGGTAAAGCACTAACACCACCCCGCTGCTCATCAACATGAACAACCAGGGGCTGACGAACCAGGCCAGCATGGTCATGCCGAAGTAATACGCCCGCAAGCCAAAGTTGAACTGGTTGGCCGCCATCGAAATCACCCGCGCCGCGCGCAAGGCAAATGCATTGCGCTCCTGCTCAGACACATGCCGCTCACCAATCATCGGTGCCGAGCCCACCAGCACCGCGGCGAAGTTGTACTGGCGCATGCACCAGCTGAAGGTGAAAAAGGCGTAGACAAACACCAGCGCCAGGCACAGCAACTTGATCTCCGACATGCCTTGGGAGGCCTGCTGTACCAAGGGGATATCCGCCAGCAATGACACCGCTCGCTCCGAGGCACCCAGCACCGTCAGGATGCCGGCGAGGATGATCAACGTGCTGGACGCGAAGAACGAGGCGTTACGCTCCAGGTTACCGATCACACTGGCGTCGGCGATGCGGTTATCGCGCAGCAGCATGCGGCGCATCCAGTCTTCGCGGTACAGGTGCAACACGCTGGCCAGGCAGGCGGTGTCACGGGCTTTCCAAGTAGCGTAGCGGGTATAGCCGCCCCAGCAGATAACAAACCAGAGAGCGGCTAGAAGGTGGATCAGGTTGGTTTCGACGAACGACATGCGGGGCCTTCTAAAGGTGAATTCCGTGCATCCCAGTGGGATCATCAGCGAGCCTATGACGGCGCCCCCCGTTCTACCGTCACTGCAACAGGGCCTGCGGTGTCCTGAAAGATCTGGAACAAATATCAAAAACCCGACCGCACTGCCTGTTCTTTATGACAATTCCTGTTTCACGATGTACACAAGCTCGGCCCGGGAACCAGCAGGACGCCTTTTATCACTTAGTTAAGCCCTGGCACGAAGCCCTGGTCACTCATTCTCAGACAGAAGGAACTACTCTCTATTCGTAGGACTTCAATGCACTCGACTTCTCTCTCCCCCCGCCAGACACCCGCGCCACAAGAAACCCAACTGTCCGTCAGTACAGCTTCTGAATCGAGGACACCACAAGTAGCTTTATCGAATCACAATCAGCCCAGGCCGCTCGGATTAGCCCCCGATGATCGGATAAAGCTTGAGGTAGGCGGCATAACGCCGGTCGCCGCCGATACGACGGGAGCAGACCCAGTCGCTGCGCAGCTCCAATTGATTGAGCTGCATCAGACATACAACCGCAAGATTACTGATTTGCTCAGTCACCAGATGACGCTCCAACGCTTCATCCAGGCTCAGTTGACAAAAGCCTTTCCCCAGCTCAAGCCAATCGACCCCGATGTCATCCTCGTCAACACCTATCGAACTCAACCGCCGGCAGAGCCGGTGTTGATTTCTACACAAACCTTATCGCAGGCATTGATCAATAAGGTCGCGCAAATCCACGTGAACGCCGTCACGGGTTCGCCTAACGCTGAAGAACACGGTGCCGACACGCAAATCGTCTTTTACAATAACGGACCTGCAGGGGGGGCCCAGAACACGCTGGAGCATCAGGGCTCCCTGCTGACGCTTGCACAAAATATCGCAACCCGCTTCCCCGAGGCGCTCAGTAGCTACTGGAACAGATCTCCCGAGGGCCCCTTCAAACAGCCATCACGCCTGGCCCAATTACTCGGCCTGCACCGGCAAATGCTCTCTACCGAGGCAGCGTTACGGTTTGAAGACGGCACCCTCAGCGAGACGGGCAAAAAGCTGATCGATACCGCTTTTCAGTACCCGACCCTCGAGGTACGCGAACGCGAACTTCCCGCTGGGGACCGTCCCGGGGTGTATCCCATCCGAATAGATGACAACTGCGCCAACGGTGCCCTTTTAGCCGGTTGCTTTCTTATCACCCGCAGTGACGGGTCATCGGCCGAGGCGCCTTATACCGCCAGTGACACCAGAAGCATCGGACTGGATGACACCACTGGACCTGTGGTGCTGTATACCCCCGGAGAAGGTTTTGAGGAATTCGCGAGCGCCGGCGACGCCCGCGAAGAACTGATGCAGAGGATCAATAACGGCGGCGAGAAGGCCAACCAATTACTCAAAAGTTTGCCGGTGTCGGTAGAACACAGTCGCGCCCCTCAATGGGGCGATGACTTACTGCTGGGGTTCGCTCCCGTCACCGGCGACGTCGTGGCGCAAACCCTTCCCCAGTTGTTGCAGCGCCAGGCGGACGAGGTCAATGACGCCATGCAGTACGGCTTCGCCGAAGCGCAGACTGCCACGCAATCCGCTCGTACACCCTCGCTGCTTTCCGCCGAAACTGTCGCATCCGTCAATGATGCGGCGGATCTTTCACTGCATTTCGACGGCAGTAACGCTTTGCTCGCACGCAATGAACAGCTGAACAACAAACTGCAGCCGCAATGGCTCAAGGAACTGACCCTCGAACAAGAAACGACCTACAGGGAACTGGACGAAGCGGAACACAAAAGCCTTGCGCACTTGCAACCATTATTGGGAAGCATCCCTTCCCTGAACACTTTCGCCAAACAGTTACTGGCCCAGGCGTTGAAAGTCAAACTGCAGGACCGCTACCCGAATGCGCAAATAGACCCTGACAACGTGATGGTTCAGATAACAACACAGCCGCCGGGCAATAGCGGCTTGTCAGGCACCCAAAACGCCCCAAAGCCGAAGATCGACAACACGTCGCTGACCGAAATGGCCCTACTGAACACAGCGCCATGGAAGGATAACTCGCTGACGAGCACCTGGACCGCTCGGGTGGTCGATGCCAACGCAAACTACCTGCTGACATTGGATAAAACCTTCCTTGAGGAGCTGATCAGTCAAACCGATGTGGGCGGCCAATACCTTAAGCTACTGGATGAAAAACTCAGCCCCACCGCCACTTCCGACGAAGCTAGAGCACTACCCAACGCCTGGAAAGAACTTCAAAAGGCAAGGATGGCCAAGGACGCGTTCATCACCAGCCTGGATCCCGACGCCTACCTGAACAAGCAAAAGATCGCCGAACAGTGGATCAAAGCAACACTTGAGCATGACGATTCCACCACCTGGCCAATCGTGAAGGGTGCGTCTATCGTCTCGCACAGCGTGGCCGTGGACGGCAAACCCGTCCAGGGCATGCTGGTGATCAAACCGACCAACCACCCCTCCCTTGTCCTGTACAGCCCGGATGCTCCCGACGGACGCCCTTTCAGAGAGATTGTGGACGAGGATCAACTTAACGAGCTGCTCAACACTGCCCAGTGGAAAACCTACATGGACCAACGGGTATCACCGGCTGATCGGTATGGTATTTACGACGACCTGTTTTTGCCTGGGATCAGCAGATGGCTCAAGACATTCGCAGCCGATCATGAAGCGGGCATCAGGCTAAACCCAATCAAAGGGAGCATCAGTGACAGCCTGTACATGCAAGAGCTGGAGTTGCTCAGAGCAAGAGCCCTGGTTCAGATGACCACCAGCGCAGATGTATCGGCCCGTTCCACGGTCAACAAGCTGATGTTCGCCGCAGATATGTCCCAACTGTTGCTGAGCCTGACCCCGGTCAACCCCGGTATTTCAGCCCTCACCAGACTCTCCAAGGCTGCGTTAAGGGCCTTGCGTGCATCCGGACGAAGCCTGCCCAGGCTCCTCACCCAACCGGGGCAATGGGGCGCGGTGTACACCGACTTCGCCATGGCCGCGTCGGGTATTCCTTTACTCAGAAGGACCCGGTTGCGCCCGGTATTCAGAGCCCCTGCGCACACGCCCCAACAGCGCCTGGCAATCTCGCCAGCTACTGCTGGTGCCCCAAGCCATCACCTCGCGCCGGTTCCGGTTACGTTATCGGAGGGCCTCCCCTCACGCATCCCGATCCAATCGCCAACCCCGGCCCACACTGCACAGACGTTAAACCGTGGGGATCTCGGCGCTCATGCGCTGGATAATCAGCTACTGGCAGCGATCCCCGTGCGCGCCACTGGGCCGCAGCAGATTGCCGGCAAATGGCTGATTCGTTACACCGATAACTCAGGGATCAACAGGCCCTATGAGGTAAGCCCGGCATTTAAATTCGAATCGGGGTATGTAAACGTTGTAAATCCGCAGACGGGACAACGAGTGGCCACGCTGCTGAGCAAAGGGAATGGCGAGTGGGCACCCATCGGTTTGCCGGGAGGGCTCAAGCTACCGGACCAGCTAAGGACAACCATTGGACGCTCTGCTGTGCCCGTGCCTGCAACGTCGGTGGAAATGGGTATGTCGAAAACTATCCAGGGAGGCGAATCCACCCTATCCACTCGCGGCCTCTCGGACTGTTCAGCGCTCGCTGTGTTGTCAGGCTGGAATGGCAAAACCTACAACACCCGAACACTGATGCACTTGCAGGGCAGCAATCTGGAAGCCCCCTTGAACGGCCGCAAGGGCTTTGATGCAGTAAGAGAACTACAAGCCTCATTGAAAAGCGGTGACAAAGTAATACTGGTCGGCGGATCCCTTTCTGAATCCAAAATCGGCCTGGCAACAACCTTGAGCCAAACAGACAGCAGTGGCCGGCAACCGCTGCTGGATTTGATCAGCACCGAGGGAGTGTCCTTCGAAATGGCCGGGGCCTCGGGTGTTGATGTTATGGCTGATGGCAGCTACACGTTGGTTGAAGGAGGCGCCGGCACGGTGGATGACGCGATGAAGAAGTGGATCATTGACTTCGCCAAAGACTAGGGCCGGCAACAGGCGACTGTTCTGCCCCGAATAAAAATGCCCCGTATCGGCTGATACGGGGCATTCCTGGTTACAACGTACGAACAAAAATCTTAAGCGATGGCTTCGCTGCGCTTACCGAGCACGCGGTCAACCACGACAGCGACCACCAGCATCATCACCGACGGCACCAGCCACGCCAGGCCTTGCTCGCTCAGCGGCAGATGCATCAACTGCGCTGGCATCCAATCCGCCAGGCCCGCCCCCTTGAGTGCATCGATGCAACCAAAGATGAACGACACCAGCATCACCGGACCGACGATACGCCCCTGTTCCTGCCAGAAACCCTTACAGAAGCTCAACGCCACCAACACGATGCACGGCGGGTAGATCGCAGTGAGCACCGGAATGGAGAACGCGATCAGCTTGGTCAGGCCCAGGTTGGACACAAACAGCGAGAACAGCGCCAGGATCACTACCAGGGTCTTGTAGGACAGCGGCAGGATTTTGCTGAAGTACTCGGCACAGGCACAGGTCAGGCCCACGGCGGTGACCAGGCACGCCAGGGAGATCAGCACAGCGAGGAAGCCGCTGCCCAGGGAACCGAAGGTATGTTGTACATACGCATGCAGCACCGCAGCACCGTTACTGGCACCAGCGGCCACCGCATGGCTGCCTGAACCCAGACGGAACAGGCTGACATACACCAGCGCCAGGCCCACACCGGCAATCAGCCCGGCAATGATCGCGTAACGCGTGATCAGCTTGGGCGACTCGACGCCACGGGAGCGAATCGCGTTGACGATGACGATGCCGAATACCAGCGCCCCAAGGGTATCCATGGTCAGGTAGCCATTGATAAAGCCCTGGGAGAACGGCGCAGCAACGTATTCCGGCGTGGCGACACCGACGTCACCGGCCGGCAAGGCAAACGCGGCAATGCCGAGGATGGCCAACGCGATGATCTTCAGCGGCGCGAGAAAACGACCGACGGTATCCAACAGTCGACCCGGATAAAGGGAGACAAAGAACACCACCAGGAAGTACACCGAACTGTAAAGAAACAGCGCCAGCGGGCTTTCGCCAGTCAGCGGCGCCAGGCCCACTTCGAACGAGACGGTGGCCGTACGCGGCGTGGCGAACAGCGGCCCTACCGCCAGGTACGCCGCTGCCGCAAGCAGGCCACCGGCGATCTTGCCGATGGGGCTGCTCAACGCATCCATACCGCCGCCGACCTTGGCCAGCGCGATCACGGTGACGACCGGCAGGCCGACTGCCGTAATCAGGAACCCCAGGGCCGCCATCCAGACGTGAGGCCCGGACTGCAAGCCCACGATAGGCGGGAAGATGATATTGCCGGCGCCCACGAACAGGGCAAACGTCATGAAGCCCAACGCCAGGATATCCTGGCTTTTCAACACTTTCATTTTGAGGAAATACCACACTACTGAATCGGAATTTAGAGGGGGATTCCCTATGGATGAGGGAAATACTGCCGGCCCTGATGGGGACCGACCGGTCTGGCGCGCAGCTTCCTTTTGGGAGGCGAGCGCATAAAGAGGCGGCTAGGGTACAGAATTAGGCTGGCAAACGCACTGTTGCGGGGCGTACTGTCCGATAAGCGACATTCAAATGTCGCGTTTTCATACTTAATCTGACAATGCGATCAAATGTGGCAGGGGGCTTGCCGCCAATAACGGTGGATCAGTCACATCATCATGACTGACAGCCCGCAATCGGGGGCAAGCCCCCTCCCACATTTGGATCTTTATCAGCCTCAGCTAGGTTGCTGAGCCCAGAACGCACAAAGGCCACCCGAAGGTGGCCTTTGTGGGGTGAAGCGTCAGCTAAGCGCGAGGCTTACTTGACGGCCCAACCTGTCAGCTCGGCCAGGGCCTTGCCGATGTCTGCCAGCGAACGCACGGTTTTCACACCTGCGTCTTGCAGCGCAGCGAATTTCTCGTCTGCAGTGCCTTTGCCGCCGGAGATGATTGCGCCAGCATGGCCCATGCGCTTGCCCGCAGGGGCAGTCACACCAGCAATGTAGGAAACAACCGGCTTGGTCACGTGAGCCTTGATGTAGGCAGCCGCTTCTTCTTCAGCCGAACCGCCGATCTCGCCGATCATCACGATTGCTTCGGTCTTCGGGTCTTCCTGGAACAGCTTCAGGATGTCGATGAAGTTGGAGCCCGGAATCGGGTCACCGCCGATGCCGACGCAAGTCGACTGACCGAAACCGGCGTCAGTGGTCTGCTTCACAGCTTCGTAGGTCAGGGTGCCGGAACGGGAAACGATACCGACTTTACCTGGCAAGTGAATGTGACCCGGCATGATGCCGATCTTGCATTCGCCTGGGGTGATCACGCCTGGGCAGTTAGGGCCGATCAGGGTAATACCCAGCTCGTCGCACTTGACCTTGGCGTCCAGCATGTCCAGGGTAGGAATGCCTTCAGTGATGCACACGATCAGCTTGATGCCGCCGAAGGCCGCTTCCAGGATCGAGTCCTTGCAGAAAGGAGCTGGAACGTAGATCACGCTGGCGGTGGCGCCAGTGGCTTCTACTGCTTCTTTCACGGTGTTGAACACTGGCAGGCCCAGGTGCTCGGTGCCGCCTTTGCCCGGTGTTACGCCACCAACCATCTGGGTGCCGTACTCGATGGCTTGCTGGGTGTGGAAACTACCTTGCGAACCGGTAATACCCTGGCAGATAACTTTGGTGTCTTTATTGATCAGGACGCTCATTATTTGCCCTCCGCAGCTTTGACAACTTGTTGAGCAGCGTCGGTCAGGCTGGTAGCCGCGATGATGTTCAAACCGCTTTCTGCCAGTACTTTAGCGCCCAGTTCAGCGTTGTTACCTTCAAGGCGAACAACAACCGGGATTTTAACGCCGACTTCTTTCACTGCACCGATGATGCCTTCGGCAATCATGTCGCAACGAACGATGCCGCCGAAGATGTTGACCAGTACTGCAGCGACGTTGGAGTCGGACAGGATGATCTTGAACGCTTCGGTCACGCGTTCTTTGGTAGCACCACCGCCTACGTCGAGGAAGTTGGCTGGTTTGCCGCCATGCAGGTTGACGATGTCCATGGTACCCATGGCCAGGCCGGCACCGTTGACCATGCAGCCGATGTTACCTTCCAGGGCTACGTAGTTCAGTTCGAACTTGGCAGCGTGCGCTTCGCGCGGATCGTCTTGCGACGGATCGTGGAAAGTCTTCAGCTTTGGCTGACGGTACATGGCGTTGGCGTCGATGTTGATCTTGGCATCCAGGCAATGCAGATCGCCATCAGCCTTGATCACCAGCGGGTTCACTTCCAGCAGGGCCAGATCGTGATCCTGGAACAGTTTGGCCAGACCGACGAAGATCTTGGCGAACTGGGCAACTTGCTTGCCTTCCAGACCCAGCTGGAACGCCAGCTCGCGACCCTGGAATGGCTGAGCGCCAACCAGTGGATCGATAGTGGCCTTCAGAATTTTTTCTGGGGTTTCGTGAGCGATCTTCTCGATGTCCACGCCACCTTCGGTGGAGGCCATGAACACGATGCGACGGCTCGAACGGTCAACGACAGCGCCCAGGTACAGCTCTTTAGCGATATCAGTGCACGATTCAACCAGGATCTTGGTGACTGGCTGGCCATTGGCATCAGTCTGGTAAGTCACCAGACGCTTGCCCAGCCACTGCTGTGCGAAGGCCTTGGCGTCTTCTTTGCTGCGAACCAGCTTAACGCCGCCCGCTTTACCGCGACCACCGGCGTGGACCTGGGCTTTGACAACCCACTCGCTGCCGCCGATTTTGTCGCAAGCTTCTGCTGCTGCTTCCGGGGTGTCTACTGCGTAGCCCTTGGAAACTGGCAGGCCGTATTCAGCGAACAGCTGCTTACCCTGATACTCGTGAAGATTCATGCTTTTTACCGTCTTCGTTAGGTACTGCGCATTCGGCGCTGCGCTCATTATGAGTGCCGCGCCACCTGTGACTGCTGCTTGCGCAACCTGCGGGGCTTATGGCCCGTAAAGCTGCACAAGGCTGCGTCCAGCGGATATTCCGCGGTGAGTCTTGCTCGCAAGGCTCACGACGGGCAACTCCGCCGTGGTTTCTTATTATCTCGCTTAGCGCTTCTTGCGGTTGGCGATGTGGATGGCGCCGCCATTCACTGCCAACGCTGCTTCGTGCAACGCTTCGGACAGGGTCGGATGGGAGAAGACCATCATGCCCAGGTCCTCGGCACTGGTGCCGAATTCCATACCGATAGCGCCTTGCTGAACCAGTTCTGCAGCGCTTGGGCCGATCACGTGGACGCCCAATACGCGGTCAGTCTTGGCATCAGCGATGACTTTGACAAAACCACCGGTGTCGTTGGCTGCCATGGCACGGCCAGAAGCGGCAAACGGGAAGGTGCCGACGTTAACTTCAACGCCTTCAGCTTTCAACTGCTGTTCGTTCTTGCCGACCCATGCAATTTCCGGGTGGGTGTAGATAACCGATGGAATCAGGTCGTAGTTCATCTGGGTCTTGTGACCCTTGATGCGCTCGACAACCATGATGCCCTCTTCGGAAGCCTTGTGGGCCAGCATCATGCCACGAACCACGTCGCCGATCGCGTAAACGCCCGGCACGGTGGTTGCGCAGTGATCGTCAACGTGGATGAAACCACGCTCATCGATGCTCACGCCGCTGTCGGAAGCCAGCAGGTCGGTGGTCACGGGGCGACGACCCACGGCTACGATCAGCTTGTCGAAGGTGATGGTCTGCTCGCCTTCCTTGTCGGTGTAGGTCACGACAACTTCTTCGCCGTTGACCTTGGAACCGGTCACGCGCGCGCCCAGCTTGATGTCCAGACCCTGTTTGGTCAGGGTCTTGTAGGCTTCCTTGGACACGGCGGTGTCGGCAGCCAGCAGGAAGGTGTCCAGAGCTTCGAGCACGGTCACTTCCGAACCCAGGCGGGACCATACCGAACCCAGTTCCAGGCCGATAACGCCTGCACCGATCACGCCCAGGCGCTTAGGTACGGCCTGGAACTCCAGGGCGCCGGTCGAATCGACGATCACGTTCTGGTCGACTGGAGCCGGTGGAATGTCGATTGGACGCGAACCGGGTGCCAGGATCACGTTTTCGGCTTCGATGACTTCAACCGAGCCGTCCGGCTTGGTGATTTCAACTTTCTTGCCGGCCAGCAGCTTGCCGTGGCCTTGCAGGGAAGTCACGCCATTGGCCTTGAACAAGGTGGCAACGCCGGAAGTCAGGCCTTTGACGATGTTGGCTTTACGGCCGACCATCGCGGGCACGTCCATGGTCACGCCGGCATGGTTGATACCGTGGATCGCGAAACCATCCTGGGCTTCGTGGAATTTCCAGGAGCTGTCCAGTAGCGCCTTGGAAGGAATGCAACCGACGTTCAGGCAGGTACCGCCCAGCGCCAGTTTGCCTTCCTTGTCGGTGTACTTTTCGATGCAAGCAGTCGAGAGGCCCAGTTGTGCGGCCTTGATGGCGGCAACATAGCCGCCGGGGCCTGCACCAATCACTACAACGTCAAATTTCTGTGTCATAAAAAGGTTCCCTTTTTAGCTGCAAGCTAGAAGCTGCAAGCTACAAGTTGAAGCACCAATCGCTCGCTTTGAGCTTGGAACTTGCAGCTTGAAACTTGCAGCTGCTTTTTAGATATCCAGAAGAAGGCGAGCCGGGTCTTCCAGCAGGTTCTTGATGGTCACCAGGAACGTCACGGCTTCTTTACCATCGATCAGGCGGTGATCGTAAGACAGCGCCAGGTACATCATTGGGCGGATTACGACCTGGCCGTTGATGGCCATCGGACGCTGGATAATGTTGTGCATGCCCAGGATCGCGGCTTGCGGTGGGTTGACGATCGGCGTCGACATCATCGAACCGAAGGTACCACCGTTGGTGATGGTGAACGTACCGCCGGTCATCTCGTCGATGGTCAGCTTGCCGTCACGGGCCTTCTTGCCGAAGCCGGCAATGCCGCCTTCGATTTCGGCCAGGCTCATCAGCTCGGCGTTACGCAGAACCGGAACCACCAGGCCACGGTCGCTGGACACGGCAACGCCGATGTCTGCATAGCCATGGTAGACGATGTCGGCGCCATCGATGGAAGCGTTGACTGCCGGGAAGCGTTTCAGCGCTTCAGTGGCCGCTTTCACGAAGAACGACATGAAGCCCAAGCGTACGCCGTTGTGGCTCTTCTCAAAGAGATCCTTGTACTTCGAACGCAGTGCCATGACTTCAGTCATGTCGACTTCGTTGAACGTGGTCAGCATCGCCATGTTCGATTGTGCTTCAACCAGGCGCTTGGCCACGGTGGCACGTACACGGGTCATCGGTACGCGCTTCTCGGTACGGTCGCCGGCAGCGAACACAGGCGCGGCGGCAGCAGGAGCGGCAGCCTTGGCAGGTGCGGCAGCCGGAGCGTTTTTCTTGGCTTCAACCGCAGCCACCACGTCTTCCTTGGTGACACGGCCATCTTTGCCGGTGCCCTTGATGGACGCCAGGTTGATACCGTTCTCTTCAGCCAACTGGCGAGCAGCCGGTGCAGCGATTGGATCTTCACCACCCGCAGCCGCAGGGGCGGCAGGTGCGGAAGCGGCAGCCGGTGCAGCGGCGGCAGCAGGAGCAGGAGCAGCAGCGCTGCCCTCTTCGATCGAGCCCAGTACCTGGTTCGACAGGACGGTAGCACCCTCTTCTGCCACGATTGCGCCCAGCACGCCGTCGGCTTCGGCCAGCACTTCCAGCACGACCTTGTCGGTTTCGATGTCGACGATCAGGTCGTCACGCTTGACGGCCTCGCCTGGTTTCTTGTGCCAAGTGGCAACGGTGCCATCGGCAACCGATTCCGGGAATGACGGGGCTTTGATTTCGATAGCCATTATCTGTAGGTCCTTAAAATTCGGTTTCAGTCAGCGCGAAGGCATTAAACAGTGAAAGCAGCTTGCAGCAGTTTTTCCTGCTGCTCGGCGTGCATCGACGCATAACCACAGGCAGGTGCAGCAGACGCATCACGACCGGCATACTCCAGGCCCAGGGCCTTGTTGTGGTTGCCGATGCTGCGACGCAAGTGATGCTGGCTGCTGTACCACGCGCCCTGGTTCATCGGTTCTTCCTGACACCACACCACATTCGTGAGGTTGGTGTAAGGCGCGATGATCTCCATGAGGTCATCTTCCGGGAACGGGTAAAGCTGCTCGATACGCACGATGGCGATGTCTTCGCGGCCTTCGGCACGGCGTTTTTCCAGCAGATCGTAATAGACCTTGCCGCTGCACAGGATCAGGCGAGTGATCTTGGCGGCGTCCAGCGTATCGATTTCCGGAATAACGGTCTGGAACGAACCTTCGGCCAGATCTTCCAGGGTCGAAACGGCCAGTTTGTGACGCAACAGCGATTTCGGCGTCAGCACGACCAGTGGCTTGCGCAGTGGACGGATGACCTGGCGACGCAGCAAGTGGTAGATCTGCGCCGGGGTCGTCGGCACGCACACCTGGATGTTGTGCTCGGCGCACAGCTGCAGGTAACGCTCCAGACGGGCCGAGGAGTGCTCAGGACCCTGACCTTCATAACCGTGCGGCAGCAGCATGGTCAGACCGCACAGACGGCCCCACTTGTGCTCGCCGCTGGTGATGAACTGGTCGATAACCACCTGGGCACCGTTGGCGAAGTCGCCGAACTGGGCTTCCCAGATCACCAGCGCGTTAGGCGTAGTGGTGGAATAGCCGTATTCGAACGCCAGTACCGCTTCTTCGGACAGGAACGAATCGTACAGGTCGAAACGTGGCTGGCCTTCGTACAGGTTCTGCAACGGGATGTAGGTGCCCGCGTCTTTCTGGTTGTGCAACACGGCATGACGGTGCGAGAACGTACCGCGGCCGATGTCCTGGCCGGTCATGCGGATCGGGTGACCTTCGAACGCCAGGGTTGCGTACGCCATGGTTTCGGCGTAACCCCAGTTGATCGGCAGGCCGCCGGCTTGCATCTTCTGACGGTCTTCGTAGATCTTGGCAACCTGGCGCTGAACCACAAATCCCTCAGGGATTTCCAGCAACTTGGCAGACAACTCCTGCAATGTTTTCAAGTCGAAGCTGGTGTCATGGCGCGCGGTCCAGGTGTGACCCAGGTACGGACGCCAGTCAACGAACAGCTCTTTGTTCGGCTCCTTAACCAGGCTTTTCACCACATGCAGGCCGTTATCCAGCGCGTTACGGTATTCGTCGATCTTCGCCTGGACACGTGCATCATCCAACACACCGGCCTTGGTCAGGCTTTCGGCGTACAGCTCACGGGTGGTGCGCTGCTTGGTGATCTGCTGGTACATCAACGGCTGGGTGCCGCTTGGCTCGTCCGCTTCGTTGTGACCGCGACGGCGGTAGCACACCAGGTCGATGACCACATCACGCTTGAATTGCATGCGGTAGTCGACCGCCAATTGGGTCACGAACAGTACAGCTTCCGGATCATCGCCATTCACATGCAGGATCGGCGCCTGGATCATCTTGGCAACGTCGGTGGCGTACTCGGTGGAGCGCGCATCCAGCGGGTTGCTGATGGTGAAGCCAACCTGGTTGTTGATGACGATATGAACGGTACCGCCGGTCTTGAAGCCGCGAGTCTGCGACATCTGGAACGTTTCCAGGACCACGCCTTGGCCGGCGAATGCCGCGTCACCGTGGATGGAAATCGGCAGGACCTTCTCGCCAGTGGCGTCGTTACGACGATCCTGGCGCGCACGCACCGACCCCTCGACCACCGGAGAAACAATTTCCAGGTGGGATGGGTTGAACGCCATGGCCAGGTGAACTTCACCGCCGGTGGTCATTACGTTGGACGAGAAACCCTGGTGGTACTTGACGTCACCGGAACCCAGCTCGACCTTCTTCTTGCCCTCGAACTCGTCGAACAGCTCGCGCGGGTTCTTGCCGAAGGTGTTGACCAACACGTTCAGGCGACCACGGTGAGCCATGCCGATCACGACTTCCTTGGTGCCGTAGGAACCGGAACGCTGGATCAGTTCGTCGAGCATCGGAATCAGGCTTTCGCCGCCTTCCAGGCCGAAACGCTTGGTGCCCGGGTATTTGGTACCCAGGTATTTTTCGAGACCTTCAGCGGCAGTCACACGCTCGAGCAGATGGCTGCGCACATCGGCGGACAATACCGGACGGCCACGCACGCCTTCCAGGCGATGCTGGAACCACTGGCGCTGCTCGGAATCGGTGATGTGCGTGAACTCAGCGCCGATGGTGCGGCAATATGTCTGCTGCAACGCTTCGTGAATTTCGCGTAGGCTCGCTTCCTCTTTGCCGATGAACAGGTCGCCGGCACGGAAGGTCGTATCAAGATCGGCATTGGTCAAGCCGTAATGATTGATCGACAGGTCAGCAGGTGCAGGACGCTGCCAGAGCCCCAGCGGGTCAAGCTGGGCCGCCTGGTGGCCGCGCATCCGGTAAGCCTGGATCAGTCGCAGTACTTCAACTTGCTTCTTCTCGTGCTCACTGCTCACGCTGCCGGCGGAAACCGGTTGGGCGCGGCGCTGGTTCTTTGCCAGCAGCACGAAATGATCGCGAATCGCAGCATGCGATACATCGGTGGCAGCGTTGCCGTCTGAAGACAACGTCTGAAATTTGGTGCGCCATTCTTCTGGCACAGCGTTAGGGTCGTGCAGGTAGAGCTCATAAAGCTCTTCCACATAGGCAGCGTTACCACCTGAAAGATAGCCGCTGTTCCACATGCGCTGCATCACGCTTTCTTGCATGCTTGGTCACCCTCGATTTGGGGACACCACCGGCGAAAACACCGAGTTTGCTTGCAAAAGGCCAAGTGCAGCGACCAGAACAAGCCACTAGGATCACGCTGATAGTTCGGGTACCAACCCGAATGCCCCTGCTTGTCTCATTTCTTCAAAATAAGAGCCGCGGCTTTGTAAGTCGCTGCTCAAGTTAAAACTACGGCGCCGGTTGAAGCCTGCGCCGCAGCATTTACGGGCACAACGGTCCTGCTTTTACTGCAACGTCAGTTACACGCCGCTCTGCAGCAGCATGTTACGGATGTGACCAATGGCCTTAGTCGGGTTCAGGCCTTTGGGACATACGTTGACGCAGTTCATGATCCCGCGGCAGCGGAACACGCTGAACGGGTCATCCAGTGAAGCCAGACGCTCGGACGTCTTGGTGTCACGGCTGTCTGCCAGGAAGCGGTAGGCTTGCAGCAGCGCAGCCGGGCCCAGGAACTTGTCCGGGTTCCACCAGAAGGAAGGGCAGGACGTCGAGCAGCAAGCGCACAGGATGCACTCGTACAGGCCGTCGAGTTTTTCGCGCTCTTCCGGGGACTGCAGACGCTCGATGGCCGGAGCCGGCGTGTCGTTCTGCAGGAACGGCTTAACTTTCTCGTATTGCTTGTAGAAGATGCTCATATCGACGACCAGGTCACGGATAACCGGCAAACCTGGCAGTGGACGAACGATCAGCTTGTTGCCCTTGACCACGGCCGACAGCGGCGTGATGCACGCCAGGCCGTTTTTGCCGTTGATGTTCATGCCGTCGGAACCGCACACACCTTCACGGCAAGAGCGACGATAGGAGAAACCTTCGTCCTGCTCTTTGATCAGTGCCAAGACATCCAGCACCATCAGGTCTTTACCGCCGGTATCGACCTGGAATTCCTGCATGAACGGCGCGGCGTCCTGATCAGGGTTGTAGCGATAAACACTGACTTTCAACATGGCAGCCACCCTTAGTAAGTCCGAATCTTCGGTTCAAACGTCGGTACCGTCTTCGGCGAGAAGTTCACGGCACGCTTGGTCACGCGCTTGTCACCCGGGAAGTACAGGGTGTGGCACAACCAGTTCTCGTCGTCACGGTCTTCAAAGTCTTCACGGGCGTGTGCACCACGGGATTCCTTGCGAACCTCGGCGGCGATCGCCGTCGCTTCAGCCACTTCCAGCAGGTTCTGCAGCTCAAGGGCTTCGATACGAGCGGTGTTGAACGCCTGGCTCTTATCGTTGATCTTGACGTTGGCGATGCGCTTGCGCAGGTCGGCCAGTTGGGCGATACCCTTCTGCATGTATTCGCCGGTACGGAATACACCGAAGTAGTTCTGCATGCAGCTTTGCAGCTCGCGACGCAGGGTTGCCACGTCTTCGCCGTCAGTGCGCTCGTTCAGAGCGTTCAGGCGCGCCAGGGCAGCTTCGATGTTGGCGTCGGTGGCATCATCGTATTCGATGCCGTCGGTCAGGGCTTTTTCCAGGTGCAGGCCGGCAGCGCGGCCGAATACCACCAGGTCGAGCAGCGAGTTGCCGCCCAGGCGGTTGGCACCGTGAACCGATACGCAAGCCACTTCGCCTACCGCGAACAGACCGTGAATGATCTCGTCCACGCCGTCGGCATTCTGGGTGATCGCCTGGCCATGAATGTTGGTCGGCACGCCGCCCATCATATAGTGGCAAGTCGGGACCACCGGAACCGGAGCAACCACCGGATCGACGTGAGCAAAGGTCTTGGACAGCTCGCAGATACCTGGCAGACGGCTGTGCAGCACTTCTTCGCCCAGGTGATCGAGCTTGAGCAGCACGTGGTCGCCGTTCGGGCCACAACCGTTGCCGGCGATGATCTCTTTAACCATCGAACGGGCCACAACGTCACGACCGGCGAGGTCTTTCGCGTTCGGAGCATAACGCTCCATGAAACGCTCGCCGTGCTTGTTGATCAGGTAGCCACCTTCGCCACGGCAACCTTCGGTCACCAGTACACCGGCGCCGGCGATGCCGGTCGGGTGGAACTGCCACATTTCGATGTCCTGTACCGGCACGCCAGCACGCAGCGCCATGCCGACGCCGTCACCGGTGTTGATCAGGGCGTTGGTGGTGGAGGCATAGATACGGCCTGCACCGCCGGTCGCCAGGACCGTAGCCTTGGCGCGGATGTAGGTGGTTTCACCGGTTTCGATGCAGATGGCGATCACACCGACGAACTCGCCCTTGCCGTTCTTCACCAGATCGACAGCGTAGTACTCGTTCAGGAACGTGGTACCGGCTTTCAGGTTGCCCTGATAAAGGGTGTGCAGCAGCGCGTGACCGGTACGGTCGGACGCGGCGCAGGTACGGGCAGCCTGCCCGCCTTTACCGTAATCCTTCGACTGGCCGCCGAATGGACGCTGGTAGATACGGCCTTGCTCGGTGCGCGAGAACGGCAGACCCATGTGGTCCAGCTCGAACACCGCGGCCGGGCCTTCCTGACACATGTACTCGATAGCGTCCTGGTCACCGATGTAGTCGGAACCCTTGACGGTATCGTACATGTGCCAGCGCCAGTCATCGTTCGGATCGGCGGAGGCGATGGCGCAGGTGATGCCACCCTGGGCCGATACGGTGTGCGAACGCGTCGGGAACACCTTGGTGATCACAGCGGTCTTGTGGCCACCCTGGGCCAGCTGCAGCGCAGCGCGCATGCCGGCACCGCCGCCACCAATAATGATGGCGTCGAATGAAATAGTTGGAATGTTAGCCATGAATCAGATACCCCAAAGAATCTGCACACCCCAGACGAAGTAAGCGAACATCGCAATGCCGCATACTGCCTGGAAGAGGAAACGGACTGCGGTCGCGGACTTGCCCAGCGCCATTGGCGTCAGGTAATCGGTCGCGATGGTCCACATGCCGACCCAGGCGTGAGCGCCCAGGGCTACAAGGGCCAGCAGGCTGAAGATTCGCATCGCATTGTGGGCGAACAGGCCGTGCCATTGCTCATAGCCGATGCCCGGGTTTGCGACGAGGTATCCGATCAGGAAAATGAAATAAGCCGCGAGAACGACCGCAGACACACGCTGTGCCATCCAGTCATAGAGGCCCGAACGCGACAGATTCGTTACGCTGGTTACCATATCCAAACTCCTGCCAGAACGATCAGCACCACGGAAATGGCGATGATGATTTTCGAGCCCAGGCGGCCGCCTTCCAGCGTCTCACCGATGCCCATGTCCATGATCAAGTGGCGCACACCGGCTACCAGGTGATACAGCAGAGCGGACAGGAGGCCCCATGCTACGAACTTGGCCAGTGGGCTGGTCAAGCATGCCTTCACCTCGGCGTAACCTTCCTCGGAACCCAGGGATTTGCTCAATGCGTAAAGCATGATGCCCAGGCCCAGGAACAGGATGATGCCGGAAACACGGTGCAGGAACGACGTAACGCCGGTGATGGGGAGTTTGATGGTCCTTAGGTCTAGGTTTACAGGTCGTTGGCTATTCACGGCTTTTTTTCACACTGAAGAGCCCCTAACAATCAGGGCAAAGTTGTTGGGGAGTGCGACTGGTCAGGTAAGCACCACCCAGGGAGTGCGACCCCCAATGAAAGCAAGCCCAAAAGCCCTTGGCGGTCGGTGGCCGAGTATAGACAGTTAGGTTACTAATGACAACGCGCACACCTCACCCTAATAGCTGATTGCGCTGGCGGGATAAAAGGCGTAAATGGCAGGCAATTTCGACGAAAAAGTACGGTTAAAGCCTTCTGGAGCAAGACTTTAGGCAAATTGACATCTGAATTTATCTCACTATAGTGGTGCGGGCCCTGCGTGGGGGGTCTGTCTGATGATTTGAAGCATAAATAGGAGGCCACATGGCTGACAAAAAAGCGCAGTTGATCATCGAGGGCGCAGCCCCCGTCGAGCTGCCCATTTTAACCGGCACCGTTGGTCCCGATGTTATCGACGTACGGGGCCTGACGGCCACGGGCCGTTTCACTTTCGACCCAGGCTTCATGTCGACCGCCTCTTGCGAGTCGAAGATCACCTATATCGATGGCGACAATGGCATTCTGCTTCACCGCGGCTACCCGATCGAGCAACTCGCCGAACAGTCGGACTATCTGGAAACCTGCTACCTGCTGCTAAATGGCGAATTGCCAACAGCCGAGCAGAAAGCCCAGTTCGTCAGCACCGTGAAGAACCACACCATGGTTCACGAGCAGTTGAAGACCTTCTTCAACGGCTTCCGTCGCGACGCCCACCCGATGGCCGTCATGTGCGGTGTGGTCGGCGCCCTGTCGGCCTTCTATCACGACTCCCTGGACATCAATAACCCGCAGCATCGCGAAATTTCCGCGATCCGCCTGGTTGCCAAGATGCCGACCCTGGCCGCAATGGTTTACAAGTACTCCATGGGCCAACCCATGATGTACCCGCGCAACGACCTGACGTACGCGGAAAACTTCCTGCACATGATGTTCAACACGCCGTGCGAGATCAAACCGATCAGCCCGGTGCTGGCCAAGGCCATGGATCGGATCTTCATCCTCCACGCCGACCACGAGCAGAACGCCTCCACCTCTACCGTACGCCTGGCCGGCTCTTCGGGTGCCAACCCGTTCGCCTGTATCGCCGCCGGCATTGCCGCACTGTGGGGCCCTGCCCACGGCGGTGCGAACGAAGCCGTATTGACCATGCTCGATGAAATCGGCGATGTGTCCAACATCGACAAGTTCATCGCCAAGGCCAAGGACAAGAACGACCCGTTCAAGTTGATGGGCTTCGGTCACCGGGTCTACAAGAACCGCGACCCGCGCGCCACCGTCATGAAGCAGACCTGCGACGAAGTGTTGAAGGAACTGGGCATCAAGAACGATCCGCAACTCGAACTGGCCATGCGCCTGGAAGAGATCGCCCTGACCGACCCTTACTTCATCGAACGCTCGCTGTACCCGAACGTCGACTTCTACTCGGGGATCATCCTCAAGGCGATCGGCATTCCAACCAGCATGTTCACCGTGATCTTCGCCCTGGCGCGGACCGTGGGCTGGATCTCCCACTGGAAGGAAATGCTCTCGAGCCCGTACAAGATTGGCCGTCCGCGCCAGTTGTACACCGGCTACGAGTCGCGTGATATCACCAAGCTGGAAGATCGCAAGTAAGCATTTAGCTGCAAGCTGTGTTGAGAACGGCCTCCCTTAGTGGAGGCCGTTTTTATTTGTGTTGCCTGAGCTGGCCTCATCGGGGCAAGCCCCCTCCCACACTGGATTGGGTTCACACATCTGAACGTGTGAATACAGTCAAATGTGGGAGGGGGCTTGCCCCCGATGGGGCCAGACCAGGCACCACAAATCTGCAGACAAAAAAATACCCCGGCCTTTCAACCGGGGCATTTCCTTATCCCTCTAAAAGCTTAGTGGTTAACCGCCCCACTCGCCCCCAGGCCCGTCTGCGAACGCACAAACTGCGGGAAGTACAGCGCACGCTCTTTCTCTGCCGCCGCCGACTTGTCGGTGATGGAGAAGAACCAGATGCCCACGAACGCAATGATCATCGAAAACAGCGCCGGGTACTCGTACGGGAAGATGGCTTTTTCATGGTGCAGGATCGAGACCCAGATGGTCGGACCCAAAATCATCAGGCCCACGGCGCTGATCAGGCCCAGCCAGCCACCAATCATGGCGCCACGGGTGGTGAGGTTTTTCCAGTACATGGAAAGCAGCAGCACCGGGAAGTTACAGCTGGCGGCAATCGAGAACGCCAGGCCGACCATGAACGCAATGTTCTGGCTTTCGAACAGGATCCCCAGGCCGATAGCCAGCACCGCCAGGGCGATGGTGGTGATCTTCGACACGCGAATCTCGTCCTTCTCGTTGGCCTTGCCTTTCTTGATCACGCTGGCGTACAGGTCGTGGGACACCGCCGATGCACCCGCGAGCGTCAAGCCGGCAACCACCGCAAGGATGGTGGCGAAGGCCACTGCCGAGATGAAGCCCAGGAAGATACTGCCGCCCACCGCGTTGGCCAGGTGCACTGCCGCCATGTTGTTGCCGCCGAGCAAGGCGCCGGCCGCGTCCTTGAACGCCGGGTTGGTGCTGACCAGCAGGATCGCACCGAAGCCGATGATGAAGGTCAGGATATAGAAGTAGCCGATGAAGCCTGTGGCATACAACACGCTCTTACGCGCTTCCTTGGCATCGCTCACTGTGAAGAAGCGCATCAGAATGTGCGGCAGGCCAGCGGTACCGAACATCAGGGCCAGGCCCAGGGAGAACGCCGAGATCGGATCTTTCACCAGGCCGCCGGGGCTCATGATCGCTTCACCTTTGGGGTGAACCTTGATCGCCTCGGAGAACAGCATGTTGAAGTCGAAGTTGACGTGCTTCATGACCATCAGCGCCATGAACGAGGCACCGGACAGCAGCAGCACCGCCTTGATGATCTGCACCCAGGTGGTCGCCAGCATGCCGCCGAACAGCACGTACAGGCACATCAGGATACCCACCAGGATCACCGCCACATGGTAATCGAGGCCGAACAGCAGCTGGATCAACTTGCCCGCGCCGACCATCTGCGCGATCAGGTAGAACGCCACCACCACCAGCGAACCACAGGCCGACAGGCTGCGGATCTGGGTTTGCCCCAGGCGATAGGACGCCACGTCGGCAAAGGTGTACTTGCCCAGGTTGCGCAGGCGCTCGGCGATCAGGAACAGAATGATCGGCCAGCCCACCAGGAAGCCGATCGAGTAGATCAGGCCGTCATAACCGGAGGTGAACACCAGCGCGGAAATCCCCAGGAAGGACGCGGCCGACATATAGTCGCCGGCAATCGCCAGGCCGTTCTGGAAACCGGTGATCTTGCCGCCGGCCGCATAGTAGTCGGCCGCCGAATTGTTACGTTTGGAAGCCCAGTAGGTGATGCACAACGTCGCGCCGACAAAGGCCACGAACATCAGGATCGCTGCAATATTCAGCGGTTGCTTGTGCACTTCACCGGTCAATGCATCTGCCGCCCAAACGGCGGGCGCAAAGACTGAAGCGCCGAACACGGCCAATAGACGACGGATCATTGCGCAGCCTCCTTGAGAATCGCATTGTTCAGGTCGTCGAATTCGCCGTTGGCGCGTCGTACATAGATGCCGGTGAGGATGAAGGCCGAGACAATCAGCCCGACCCCGATAGGGATGCCCCAGGTGATCGATGAACCAGGGCTGAGCTTGGCCCCCAGCACTTGCGGCCCGTAGGCGATCAACAGGATGAATCCGGAGTAAAGCCCTAGCATGATCGCCGAGAGAATCCAGGCGAACCTTTCCCTTTTCCTGACCAGCTCCTTGAAACGCGGGCTGTTTTGAATCGAGAGGTAAATGCTGTCGTTCATTGTTTTTATCCTCGCAGCACAGCTTTTTTATTATTGGAACGTATCCACTGTATGCGGCTGTGGAAAGGGTTCCAGACGACCTTAGTAGTAGATCGAGTGTAGCGAGGGTTTGCTGGGACGCAGAAAAACTTGAGGCCGAATAAAAGCAATGTGGGAGGGGGCTTGCCCCGATGGCGAGTGTTCAGTCAGAGCATCGTTGACTAACACACCGCTATCGGGGGCAAGCCCCCTCCCACAGGGCTACAGCATTGGCTTTTAGTCAGCAGTCCACTCGGCTACGCGCTCAGGGTGCTTGGCCACCCAATCCTTGGCCGCCGCATCGGGCTTGGCGCCTTCTTGAATGGCCAGCATGACTTCGCCGATCTCATCCTTGGAGGCCCACTGGAATTTCTTCAGGAAGGCCGCAACTTCCGGTGCTTTCTTCTCCAGGCCCTTGCTGCCGATGCTGTTGACGGTTTCAGCAGCACCATAAATCCCTTTTGGATCATCCAGGAAACGCAGCTTCCACTTGGCGAACATCCAGTGCGGCACCCAACCGGTGACCGCGATGGAATCCTGCTTGTCTTCGGCGCGGGTCAGTTCGGCGATCATTGCGGCGCCCGAGCTGGCTTGCAGTTTATAGTCGAGCCCGTATTGCTTGATGGCCTCGTCGGTCTTGAGCATCACGCCTGAACCGGCGTCGATACCGACGATCTTGTTTTTGAAGGTGGTGTCGGTCTTGAGGTCTTCGATGGACTTGGCCTTGACGTACTCCGGCACGATCAAGCCAATTTTTGCATCCTTGAAGTTGGGGCCGTAGTCGACCACCTTGTCCTTGTTCTTGGTCCAGTAGTCACCGTGGGTCACCGGCAGCCAGGCGGACAGCATGGCGTCGAGCTTGCCGGTGGCCACACCCTGCCACATGATCCCGGTGGCGACCGCTTGCAGCTTCACATCGTAGCCGAGCTTTTGCTTGATCACTTCTGCCGCCACGTGGGTGGTGGCCACGCTGTCGGACCAGCCATCCACATAGCCGATGCTCAGGGTTTTGCTGTCGGCACTGGCCAGTGTGGAGCCCATCGCAACTACCAGCGTGGCAGCTGCGCCCAAGAGTCGTCGCATCTTCATAGTACTTCCCCGAAAGTGCTGCGCCCGACGAATGCCGAGCGACGTCAACCTGTTGTTATACGGTGCACCGCGCCCCCTTCACGCGCATCGAGCCGGTTGCTGAGGCATCAGTGGAGTACTGACAGTTTTATCATCAACCTGCGTAGGCCTTTGCCCTGCTCTGTCAGCGACCTTGGTTGAGCAGGAAACGACATCACATAGCCAGCAGGACGTTTTGTAGGAGTTATCGTCAGAATCACGCCCGAAGTTTGCATGTCAAAATTATGCAGCCGCACTGGCACAGGCCAAATCCGGGTAAGATGCGCGCCTTTGCTCTCCCAGATAAGCCGACCATGCCCGCGACTGCCCGCTTCCCCGTCCTGCCCTATTTTCTTGCGTTGATCCTGGGTGTGCTCGCCCTTGTCGGCTACTGGTATGGCCTCGGCCGGCCCGTGGTGCTGCCGGATGTGGCGAGCGCCAGCCACAAGCTGCAATGTGCGTCCTATACGCCCTTCGACAAGGACCAATCGCCGTTCGACCAGCCGTTCAAGCTGCGTCCCGAGCGCATGGACGCCGACCTGGCCCTGCTGGCCACACGCTTTGAATGCATTCGCACGTACTCCATGACCGGCCTCGAAGCCTTGCCGCAGATGGCGCGCAAGCATGGCCTGAAGGTGATGGCCGGAGCCTGGGTGAGCAGCGACCCGGTGGCGACTCAAAAGGAAATCGACGAGTTGATCACGGCAGCCAATGCCAACCCGGACGTGGTGACCTCGGTCATCGTCGGCAACGAAGCGCTGTTGCGCAAGGAAGTCACCGCCAGGCAACTGGTGACGCTGATCCAGGCCGTCAAACGCCAGATCAGGCAGCCGGTCACCTACGCCGATGTCTGGGAATTCTGGCTGCAGCACCCGGAGATCGCTCCGGCGGTGGACTTCCTGACCATCCACCTGCTGCCGTACTGGGAAGATGAGCCGTCCGGCATCGACCAGGCGCTCAAGCACGTAGGCGATGTACGCCAGACCTTCGGACACAAGTTCGCGCCCAAGGACATCCTGATTGGCGAAACCGGCTGGCCCAGTGAAGGACGTCAGCGCGAAACCGCCGTGCCGAGCCGGGTCAATGAAGCCAGGTTCATGCGCGGCTTTGTCGCCATGGCCGAAGCCAATGGCTGGCGCTACAACCTGATTGAAGCCTTTGACCAGCCGTGGAAGCGCGCCAGTGAAGGTGCCGTGGGCGGTTATTGGGGGCTGTTCGATGCAGACCGCCAGGACAAAGGCATCCTCGCAGGGCCGGTGACCAATGTGCCGTACTGGCCGCTATGGCTGGGAGTGGGCGGGATCATCCTGTTGGGTACCTTGGTGCTGGGCGGACGGGTCCATACGACCCGCGCGGCTCTTGCACTGCCATTGCTCGGCGCGATCGCGGCGTGCTCCATCGGCACCTGGGCCGAACTGACCCGCGTGACTGCACGCTTTAATGATGAGTGGGTGTGGGCCGGCTTGCTGGTGGGGTTGAACCTGCTGGTACTGGCCCACGCTGCCCTGGCGCTCGGCGTCCGTGATGGGTGGCGTGAGCGAGCGTTCAACTGGCTGGAGCAACGGGCGGGCTGGCTGGTGGCGATTGCCGGGTTTGCCGGCGCGGTGATGATGCTCGCATTGGTGTTTGACCCGCGCTATCGCAGCTTTCCGAGCGCGGCACTGGTACTGCCGGCCCTGGTGTACCTGGTGCGTCCGGTGACCGGACCGCGTCGGGAAATTGCGCTGCTGGCCTTCATCATCGGTGCCGGCATTGCGCCGCAGTTGTACCGTGAGGGATTGTTGAATCAGCAGGCTTGGGGATGGGCGGTGGTGAGCGTGCTTATGGTTGTGGCTTTGTGGCGTTGCCTGCGGGTGCGCAAGGCCTGACACCGCCATCGGGGGCAAGCCCCCTCCCACATTTGGAATGCGTTCCCCTGTGGGAGGGGGCTTGCCCCCGATTGGCCCTGTCAGACGGCGCGAGGCTTCCTGACCAACCGCAACCCCGCAATCACTACCGCAAACACCGCAAACGTGGTGTTGTACAACGCCAGTGCCGGCAACCCGAACACCATCGCCAAGACTGCCAAGGCCCAACCCGCACGCCCCGGCACGATAAACGCCAGTATTGACGTGGCCAGCGCCGCCCAACCCAGCACCTTGAAGTGGATCATCAACCCAAGGTTCGAACGCACCTGGCATTCCCAGCGACTGGCTTCATCAGCACAAATGCCGACCCACTGCCCGTCCTCCATGAAGCCATACCGCGCGGCATAACTGGCCGCCAACCATAACGGCAGGGCGATAAGCAGCAGGATCAATGGCAAACGACGGGACATAAGGCACTCCGATAGGCAAAAACGGCGCTCAGCTTAATCCCACAGCGGCCGTTAGCAAGGTGTCCGCGCAGATATCTGTTCATCAATGCGTGGCAAAGTGTATCTTCTGCCAGCTATTACCCCGATTCCGACGTTTATTTCCGACTTTTCGTGCCGAAGGCTGGCACTTCGGGGGCAACGCGGTGGTCATAGCCTGCGAATTTCATTCAGCACCTTTCCTCTTAGGGATTAAGTCATGCTCCGTTCCTTGCGCTGTGCTGCCTTACTGGGCAGCCTTTTTTTGAGTGCGTCAGCACTGGCCGTCGATATCGACCAGGCCAGCTATGGCTACCCTTTGACGAACCCGTTCGAAGCGACCATCGCCACCACGCCGCCCGATCTTCGGCCCACGTTGCCGACTGACGAGGAGATCAATCAATCCGATTACACCTTGAACATGCGCCCCGAGCGCGAGTTCAGCCTGCCGGACAACTTCTGGGCGGTGAAGAAACTCACCTACCGCATCGCCAAGCAGGACCGCGCCGCGCCGTTGATCTTCCTGATCGCCGGCACCGGTGCGCGCTTCGACAGCAGCATCAACGAATACCTGAAGAAACTGTATTACCAGGCCGGCTACCACGTGGTGCAGTTGTCATCGCCGACCAGCTTCGACTTCATCAGCGCCGCGTCGCGCTTCGCCACCCCGGGTATCACCCAGGAAGACGCCGAAGACATGTACCGCGTGATGCAAGCCGTGCGCGCGCAGAACGCTTCGTTGCCAGTGACCGACTTCTACCTCACCGGCTACAGCCTGGGCGCCCTGGATGCAGCTTTTGTCAGCAAGCTCGACGAAACCCGTCGCAGCTTCAACTTCAAGAAAGTGCTGCTGCTCAACCCACCGGTCAACCTCTACACGTCGATCACCAACCTCGACAAGCTGGTCCAGACCGAGGTCAAGGGCATCAACAACACCACTACCTTCTATGAGCTGGTGTTGAGCAAGCTGACCCGCTACTTCCAGCAAAAGGGCTACATCGACCTCAATGACGCCCTGCTCTACGACTTCCAGCAATCGAAGCAGCACCTGACCAACGAACAGATGGCCATGCTGATCGGCACCTCGTTCCGCTTCTCTGCCGCCGACATCGCCTTTACCTCGGACCTGATCAACCGCCGCGGCCTGATCATCCCGCCGAAATACCCGATCACCGAAGGCACCAGCCTCACGCCGTTCCTCAAGCGTGCCTTGCAATGCGACTTCGACTGCTACCTCACCGAACAGGTGATCCCGATGTGGCGCGCCCGTTCCGACGGCGGCAGTCTGCTGCAACTGGTGGACCAGGTGAGCCTGTATGCGCTCAAGGACTACCTGCACGCCAGCCCGAAAATCGCCGTGATGCACAACGCCGACGACGTGATCCTCGGCCCGGGCGACCTGGGTTTCCTGCGTAAAACCTTCGGCGATCGCTTGACCGTCTACCCGCTGGGCGGCCACTGCGGCAACCTCAATTACCGCGTCAACGCCGACGCCATGCTGGAGTTCTTCCGTGGCTAAATATCTTCTGCTGCTTGCCGCACTGATGTGCGCAGGCGTGGCCAATGCCGACAACAGCAAGGCCCACGAACCGGTCAAGGTCGATGCCGACGGGTTCAAGGAACCGTTGACCAAACTCAAGTTCAACGCAGGTCTGGACCAACGTGAATTCGAGCGCTCGTCGCTGACCGCACTCAACGTCTACGACCCGCTGGAGTCGTGGAACCGCCGTGTGTATCACTTCAACTATCGCTTCGACCAGTGGGTGTTCCTGCCGGTGGTGGACGGTTACCGCTACGTCACCCCAAGTTTCCTGCGCACCGGCGTGAGCAATTTCTTCAACAACCTGGGCGACGTGCCCAATCTGTTGAACAGCCTGCTGCAACTCAAGGGCCATCGCTCCCTGGAAACCACCGGACGCCTGCTGGTCAACACCACCATCGGCATCGCCGGCCTGTGGGACCCGGCCACCGCCATGGGCCTGCCGCGCCAGAGCGAAGACTTCGGTCAGACCCTGGGCTTCTACGGCGTACCCGGCGGGGCCTATGTGGTGCTGCCGATCTTCGGCCCGTCGAACCTGCGCGATACCACCGGATTGCTGGTGGACTACACCGCAGAATCGCAGATCAACTTCCTCAATGTGTCCGAAGTCAGCTCCAACCACCCGGAAATCTGGGCGTTGCGCGCTGTGGACAAGCGCTACCAGACCAGCTTCCGCTATGGGCAGATGAACTCGCCGTTCGAGTATGAGAAGGTGCGGTACATCTACACCGAATCGCGCAAGTTGCAGATTGCCGAGTAAACAGCGCCCCTTAGATCGTTCCCACGCGGAGCAAAGGAACGATCATCTCCTGACCACAAAAAAAGGCCATTCAATCGAATGGCCTTTTTTATGCCTGCTACTTCATGCCCTGAACGCTTTCCAAACCTTGCCGACCACGCTGACCACGGCCAACACCACAGCCCCTGCAATAATCCCCGCCACCGCGTTCAACAACGTCGGCATCAGCCACGCCAGCGCCCCGCTGTTCTGGCTGACGGTTTCGATCCAGTGATGCACCACCGGCACGCCATGGGTGAGAATACCGCCGCCGACCATGAACATCGCCGCCGTGCCGATCACCGACAGGCTTTTCATCATATAAGGCGCGGCACTCAGGATGGCGCCGCCAATACTGCGCGCCACTTGCCCCGGTTTCTGTGTCAGCCACAACCCCAAGTCATCGAGTTTGACGATACCCGCCACCAGCCCGTAAACGCCTGCGGTCATGACAATGGCGATGCCCGACAGCACGATCACCTGCTGCGTCAACGCCGCATCGGCCACGATACCGAGGGTGATGGCGATGATTTCAGCCGACAGAATGAAGTCGGTGCGGATCGCGCCTTTGATCTTGTCCTTTTCGAAGGCCACCAGGTCAGTCGCCGGGTCGGCCACCGCTTCGCTCAACTGCGCGTGTTCGGCCTGGTCTTGCGCCTTGCTGTGCAGAAATTTGTGCGCGAGTTTTTCGAACCCTTCGAAACACAGGTAGGCGCCGCCCAGCATCAACAGTGGCGTCACCGCCCAAGGGGCAAAAGCGCTGATCAACAGTGCGGTCGGCACCAGGATCAACTTGTTGACGAACGAGCCCTTGGCCACCGCCCACACCACGGGAATTTCCCGCTCGGCGCGCACGCCGGAGACTTGCTGGGCATTGAGCGCCAGGTCATCGCCGAGCACACCCGAGGTCTTCTTCGCCGCCATTTTTGTCATCAGTGCAACGTCATCGAGTACCGCGGCGATATCGTCGAGCAAAACCAACAAGCTGCTTCCTGCCATGAATCGGGTATCCGTTAAGTGATAGATGAGGCGAGCATAGCGCGGCGCAGTGCTTAGCGGGCACATTGTTGAGGCGCGCGGATGGCCGGTGCTACCATGCGCAACCGCCTGTCATGGCAAGGAAACCTCTGGTTTATGAGCAGCATTCGCGAGCGCAACAAAGAAAAAATCCTGCGGGCGGCAAGCGAGGAGTTTGCCGACAAGGGCTTCGCCGCGACCAAAACCAGCGACATCGCCGCCAAGGCCGGGCTGCCCAAGCCCAACGTCTACTATTACTTCAAGTCCAAGGACAACCTCTACCGCGAGGTGCTTGAGAGCATTATCGAGCCGATCCTGGCTGCCTCCACGCCCTTCAACGCCGATGGCGATCCCAAGGAAGTACTGAGCAACTACATCCGCTCCAAGATCCGCATATCCCGGGACCTGCCGTTTGCTTCCAAGGTGTTCGCCAGTGAAATCATGCACGGCGCGCCGCACCTGAGCGCCGAGCAGGTCGAACAGCTCAATGCCCAGGCCAGGCACAATATCGACTGCATCCAGGACTGGGTGGAGCGCGGCCTGATCGCGAAGATCGAGCCTAATCACCTCATGTTCAGCATCTGGGCGGCGACCCAGACCTATGCGGATTTCGACTGGCAGATCTCTGCGGTGACGGGAAAGGCCAAGTTGGATGAGGCCGATTATGAGGCGGCGGCGCAGACGATCATTCGGTTGGTGCTCAAGGGGTGTGAGCCGGACTGACGCACTGAGGTGCCTGTGCCAATCGGGGGCAAGCCCCCTCCCACACTTCACCGATGTTCACTTTGAGAATGCGGTCAACTGTGGGAAGGGGCTTGCCCCCGATGAGGCCCTGACAGTCACTCAGTACTTTAAGCCGACACCCCCGCATCCGCCCTCAACCCCACCCCCTCGATCGCCGTGATCGCACACTGTTCGTCAATATCCGACGTGTCCCCACTGATCCCGATCGCCCCCAGCACCACGCCATCCTGATTTCGAATCAACACCCCGCCCGCCGCCGGCACCACACTGCCCTGCCCCAGGCTGTTCAGCGCTGCGATAAACGCCGGCCGCTGTTGCGCATCGAGCGCCAGCAGGCGTGAGCCTTTGCCCAGTGCAATCGCGCCCCAGGCTTTGCCGATCGCGATCTGCGGGCGCAGCAGGCTCGCGCCGTCTTCGCGCTGCAGGGCGACCAGGTGCCCGCCACTGTCGAGCACTGCAATGGCCAGCGGCGCGGCGGCAATGGTGCGGCCCGCAGCGAGGGCCTGGCTGGCCAGTTGGGTGGCAATCTTCAAGGTTAAAGCGCTCATGGTGCCGTCCTTCTTGTTATTGGGAATACGTTGGAGCGTCTGTTTGATCAGATGCCGCATCGAACAAATAGAACACAATGATATTTGTTTTTGTATACAATATTTTCAAACAAACCTTCCATACGTCGAAAAAAGCGATTCGGACGAACGAAAAAGTCAGCTTATGAAATGCATTGACCTACGCCGCTCGCCGTGAATACACTTTGCCCTGACACCACTTGTATACAATTACAAAACGCAAGAGGCACCAAAACCATGAGCAAAATGAGAGCAATCGAAGCCGCCGTCCTGGTGATGCGCCGTGAAGGGGTGGACACCGCCTTCGGTATCCCAGGCGCCGCGATCAACCCGCTGTATTCGGCCTTGCAGAAGGTGGGTGGCATCGATCACGTCCTTGCTCGCCACGTTGAAGGCGCCTCACACATGGCCGAGGGCTACACCCGCACCAAGGCCGGCAATATTGGCGTGTGCATCGGCACCTCGGGCCCGGCGGGCACTGACATGGTCACCGGCCTTTACAGCGCCTCGGCCGATTCGATCCCGATCCTGTGCATCACCGGGCAAGCGCCGCGTGCCCGGATGCACAAGGAAGACTTCCAGGCGGTGGACATCACCAGCATCGTCAAGCCGGTGACCAAGTGGGCGACCACGGTCCTGGAGCCCGGCCAAGTGCCCTACGCGTTTCAAAAAGCGTTTTATGAGATGCGCTCCGGCCGCCCTGGCCCGGTATTGATCGACTTGCCGTTCGACGTACAGATGGCCGAGATCGAGTTCGACATCGACGCCTACCAGCCGCTGCCCCTGGCCAAGCCACTGGCGACACGCATCCAGGTGGAAAAGGCCCTGGCCCTGCTCGACCAGGCAGAGCGCCCCTTGCTGGTCAGCGGCGGCGGGGTCATCAACGCTGATGCCAGCGAGTTGCTGGTGGAATTCGCCGAGCTGACGGGTATCCCGGTGATCCCGACCTTGATGGGCTGGGGCACCATCCCCGACGATCACCCGCTGATGGTGGGCATGGTCGGCCTGCAGACGTCCCACCGTTATGGCAACGCGACCATGCTCAAGTCGGACGTGGTGCTGGGTATCGGTAACCGCTGGGCCAACCGCCACACCGGTTCGGTGGAGGTGTACACCGAAGGCCGCACATTCATTCACGTCGACATCGAACCCACGCAGATCGGGCGCGTGTTCACCCCGGACCTGGGCATCGTGTCCGACGCCGGTTCCGCGCTGACGATGTTCATTGAAGTGGCCCGCGAGTGGAAAGCCGCCGGCAAGCTCAAGGACCGCAGCGCCTGGCTGCACGACTGCCAGCAGCGCAAGGCCACCCTGCATCGCAAGACCCACTTCGACAACGTACCGGTCAAGCCGCAACGGGTGTACGAAGAGATGAACCAGGTGTTCGGCAAAGACACCTGCTACGTCAGCACCATCGGCCTGTCGCAGATTGCCGGCGCGCAGTTCCTGCATGTGTACAAGCCACGCCACTGGATCAACTGCGGCCAGGCGGGCCCCCTGGGCTGGACCATTCCGGCGGCGCTCGGCGTGGTCAAGGCCGACCCGAGCCGCAAAGTCGTGGCGTTGTCCGGCGACTATGATTTCCAGTTCATGATCGAAGAGCTGGCAGTCGGCGCGCAGTTCAAGCTGCCGTATATCCACGTGGTGGTGAACAACTCCTACCTGGGTTTGATCCGCCAGGCGCAACGCGGCTTTGAAATGGACTACTGCGTGCAGTTGTCTTTCGACAACCTCAACGCACCGGAACTCAACGGTTATGGCGTCGACCATGTGGCCGTCGCCGAGGGCCTGGGTTGCAAGGCGTTGCGTGTGTTCGAGCCGAGCCAGATCCAGCCGGCGCTGCGCCGCGCCCAGCAAATGATCGAAGAATTCAAGGTGCCGGTGATCGTTGAGATTATTCTGGAACGGGTGACCAATATTTCCATGGGCACCGAGATCAACGCCGTCAACGAATTCGAAGACCTGGCCCTGGTCGGCAACGACGCACCGACCGCCATTTCCCTGCTCGATTAAGGAGAACCCTATGCCGCGCTTTGCCGCCAACCTGTCCATGCTGTTTACCGAACAGGATTTCCTTGCCCGCTTCAAAGCGGCCGCCGATGCGGGCTTCGAAGGTGTGGAATACCTGTTCCCGTATGAATTCAGTTCAGCCGACATCAAGGCGCAGCTCGACGCCAACGGTCTGACCCAGGTGCTGTTCAACCTGCCGGCCGGGGACTGGGCCAAAGGCGAGCGCGGCCTGGCCTGCCACCCCGACCGGGTCGAGGAGTTTCGCGCCGGGGTCAAGCTGGCCATCGCCTACGCCCAGGTGCTGGGCAATACCCAGGTCAACTGCCTGGCGGGTATCCGGCCGCAAGGCGTGGATGACGAAACCGTGGAAAAGACCTTCGTCGCCAACCTCAAGTACGCCGCCGACACGTTGCAGGCGGCGGGCATCAGGCTGGTGATGGAGATGATCAACACCCGCGACATCCAAGGCTTCTACCTGAACAACACCGCCCAGGCCCTGTCGATTCGCGAGCAGGTGGGCAGTGACAACCTGTTCCTGCAATACGACATCTATCACATGCAAATCATGGAAGGCGACTTGGCGCGGACCATGGCGACGCACCTGGGGGTCATCAACCATATCCAGCTGGCAGATAACCCGGGGCGTAACGAGCCGGGAACGGGGGAGATCAATTACCGGTTCCTGTTCGAGCATTTGGACCGCATCGGGTACGCGGGTTGGGTTGGCTGTGAATACAAGCCGTTGACCACCACCGAAGCGGGTTTGGGTTGGCTCAAAACCCATAACGCCATCTAACAGACACAACACAAAAAATGTGGGAGGGGGCTTGCTCCCGATAGCAATGTCTCATTCAACAGATGTGCCGGCTGATGCACCGCTATCGGGGGCAAGCCCCCTCCCACATTGGACTTGCCGTGTCTGGCAGACCTCAACAAGTCTGCCTACCGAATAAAAAAGAGGATTTTGATCATGGCTAAAATCGGATTTATCGGCACCGGCATCATGGGCCAACCCATGGCCGCCAACCTGCAGAAAGCAGGACATCAATTGTTTCTCTCCGAGCATCACGGCAAAGCGCCGGCCGAGCTGATCGCTGCTGGCGCGGTGGCGCTGGCCAACCCGCAGCAAGTCGCCCAGGAAGCCGAATTCATCATCGTGATGGTGCCGGACACCCCGCAGGTCGAAGACGTGCTGTTCCGTGCCGACGGTGTGGCCGCCGGGCTGTCGCCCAATAAAGTGGTGATCGACATGAGTTCGATCTCCCCCACCGCCACCAAGGCGTTCGCGGCAAAGATCAACGAGACCGGCGCGCACTACCTGGATGCACCGGTGTCCGGCGGTGAAGTCGGCGCCAAGGCTGGCACCTTGAGCATCATGATCGGTGGCGAGCCGCAGACCTTCGAGCGCGCCCTGCTGCTGTTCCAGGCCATGGGCAAGAACATCACCCTGGTCGGCGGCAACGGCGATGGCCAGACCGCCAAGGTTGCCAACCAGATCATCGTCGCGCTGAATATCCAGGCGGTGGCCGAAGCACTGCTGTTCGCCTCGAAAAATGGCGCGGACCCGGCCAAGGTGCGTGAAGCGCTGATGGGCGGCTTTGCGTCGTCGAAGATTCTCGAAGTGCATGGCGAACGCATGATCAAGGGCACCTTCGATCCGGGTTTCCGCATCAACCTGCACCAGAAGGATCTGAACCTGGCCCTGGCCGGGGCCAAGGAGTTGGGGATCAACCTGCCGAACACCGCCGGCACCCAGCAAGTGTTCAGCACCTGCGCCGCGCTTGGCGGCGGCAACTGGGACCATTCGGCGCTGATCAAGGGCCTGGAGCATATGGCGAATTTCTCGATTCGCGACAAGTAACCCACCTTGAAATGCAATCCAGTGTGGGAGGCGGCTTGCCCCCGATTGCGGTGTATCAGGTATAGGTGATGTGACTGAAACACTGCTATCGGGGGCAAGCCCCCTCCCACATTCGGCCCTCATTTCATCGCTGGATTGTTGCATCTCTAATAACAAGAATCCCCGGGAGCCCGCCTATGTCGGCCGATCCGCAACACCTGCTTCGCGAGCTGTTTGCCACAGCCATCGCCGCCGCCCACCCCCGGCAAGTCCTTGAACCTTACCTGCCCGCCGACCGCAGCGGCCGTGTGATCGTGATCGGCGCCGGCAAGGCCGCAGCCGCCATGGCGCTGGTCGTGGAGAACAGCTGGCAGGGCGAGGTCAGCGGCCTGGTCGTCACCCGCTACGGCCATGGCGCACCGTGCAAGAAAATCGAAGTGGTCGAGGCCGCGCATCCCGTGCCCGACGCTGCCGGCCTGGCCGTGGCCAAACGCGTGCTGGAACTGATCAGCGATCTGAACGAAGACGATCGCGTGATCTTCCTGCTCTCCGGTGGCGGCTCCGCCTTGCTCGCCTTGCCCGCCGACGGCATCACCCTGGCCGACAAGCAAAGCATCAACAAAGCCCTGCTCAAGTCCGGCGCCACCATTGGCGAGATGAACTGCGTGCGCAAGCACCTCTCGGCGATCAAGGGCGGGCGCTTGGCCAAGGCGGCATGGCCGGCCACGGTTTATACCTACGCAATTTCCGATGTGCCGGGCGACCTGGCCACGGTAATTGCCTCCGGCCCTACCGTCGGTGACCCCAGTACCTCGCAGCAGGCCCTGGCAATCCTCAAGCGCTATGGCATTGACGTCCCCGCCTCGGTGCGCAGTTGGCTGCAGGATCCCGCCTCGGAAACCGTCAAGCCCGG
Organism: Pseudomonas sp. 37 R 15; assembly: GCF_900004865.1. NCBI lineage: Bacteria > Pseudomonadati > Pseudomonadota > Gammaproteobacteria > Pseudomonadales > Pseudomonadaceae > Pseudomonas > Pseudomonas sp. 37 R 15. The sequence goes on from NZ_CVTV01000008.1 coordinate 75,139, forward strand.
CGACCCGCTGCTCGCCCGCAGCCACTTCCAATTGATCGCCCGGCCGCAGCAATCCCTGGAAGCGGTGGCGGTAAAAGTCCGCCAGGCCGGTTTCAGCCCGCTGATCCTCGGCGACCTCGAAGGTGAAGCGCGCGAGGTGGCCAAGGTGCACGCCGGCATCGCCCGGCAAATCGTGCAGCACGGCCAGCCACTGGCGGCGCCGTGCGTGATCCTCTCCGGCGGCGAAACCACCGTCACCGTACGCGGCAATGGCCGTGGCGGGCGCAACGCGGAATTTCTGCTCAGCCTCACCGACAGCCTCAAGGGCCTGCCTGGCGTGTACGCCCTGGCCGGCGACACCGATGGCATCGATGGCTCGGAAGACAACGCCGGCGCGCTCATGACCCCGTGCAGCTACCGCCGTGCCGAAGCCCTGGGCCTGAGCGCCAGCGACGAGCTGGATAACAACAACGGCTACGGCTATTTCGCCGCCCTGGGCGACTTGATCGTCACCGAGCCGACCCGCACCAACGTCAACGACTTGCGCGCCATCCTGATCCTTGAGACTGCCAAACATGACGCCTGACAAGAAGGTCAAAATCCTCGCCACCCTGGGCCCGGCCACCGATGGGATCGACGACATACGCGAGCTGGTGCAGGCCGGGGTGAATATCTTTCGCCTCAATTTCAGCCACGGTGACCACGCCGATCACGCGCAGCGCTACCAGTGGATTCGCCAGGTAGAGCGCCAACTGAATTACCCGCTGGGCATCCTCATGGACCTGCAAGGGCCCAAGTTGCGCGTCGGGCGCTTTGCCGAGGGCAAGGTACAACTGGTGCGCGGCCAGGCGCTGCGCCTGGACCTGGATGAAACACCGGGCGATCAACGTCGGGTCAACCTGCCCCACCCGGAAATCATCGCGGCACTGGAGCCCGGCATGGATCTGTTGCTGGACGACGGCAAACTGCGCCTGCGCGTCATCACCCGGCACGCCGACGCCATCGACACCACCGTGCTCAATGGTGGCGAGCTGTCCGACCGCAAAGGCGTGAATGTGCCACAGGCACTGTTGCAACTCAGCCCGCTGACCGCCAAGGACCGTCGCGACCTGAGCTTCGGCCTGGAGCTGGGCGTGGACTGGGTGGCGCTGTCGTTCGTGCAGCGCCCGGAAGATATCCGCGAAGCCCGCGCACTGATCGGCGACAGGGCATTCCTGATGGCCAAGATCGAGAAGCCCTCGGCGGTTCAACAATTGCGCGAAATCGCCCAATTGAGCGATGCGATCATGGTGGCCCGCGGCGACCTGGGCGTGGAAGTGCCGGCCGAGAGCGTGCCGCACCTCCAGAAGGACATCATCCGAACCTGCCGTCAACTGGGTAAACCCGTGGTGGTGGCGACCCAGATGCTCGAATCCATGCGTTTCTCTCCAGCACCGACCCGCGCCGAAGTCACCGACGTGGCCAATGCGGTAGCTGAAGGTGCGGATGCGCTGATGCTGTCGGCCGAAACCGCCTCGGGCGAGTACCCGCTGGAAGCCGTGCAGATGATGAGCAAGATCATCCGTCAGGTGGAAAACGGCCCGGATTACCAGGCCCAACTGGATGTCAGCCGGCCCGGGGCGGACGCCACGGTGTCGGACGCCATCAGCTGCGCGATCCGCCGCATCAGCAGCATCCTGCCGGTGGCGGTGCTGGTGAACTACAGCGAGTCGGGCGCCTCCAGCCTGCGCGCGGCACGGGAGCGGCCGGTGGCGCCGATCCTCACGCTCACGCCGAACCTGTCCACAGCGCGGCGCTTGAGCGTGGCGTGGGGGGTGCACTCGGTGGTCAATGATCGGCTTCGACAGGTGGATGAGGTGTGTTCTACCGCGCTTGAGATCGCCCAGGCCCAGGGCATGGCGCAGCGTGGGGATACCTTGGTGATTACTGCGGGGGTGCCGTTCGGGCAGTTGGGGTCGACCAATTCCTTGCGTATCGAAACCCTGATTTAACGTCTGTTCGGGCCTCATCGGGGGCAAGCCCCCTCCCACACTTGATTGGGTTCACATAGTTGCGATTGTGAATGCAGGCCAATGTGGGAGGGGGCTTGCCCCCGATAGGCACAACTCGGTCTCATTGACGCCCCCCAATGCACAATCCAACCTGCCCCGACTGGGCCGAAGCCCTGCTCAACGGCTTCAGCCAGATCTTCCTCCAGCGCCATCCGCTGTGCGGCCTGCTGTGCCTGCTGGCGATCCTGGTCGGCGCGCCGGCTTTGCTCGGCGGCGCCTTGCTGGGCGGCCTCGCGGGCTTGCTCACGGCCCAGCGACGGGGCTACCCCAAGGCTGAACGCCAGGCCGGACTGTACAGCTACAACGGCGTATTGCTGGGCTTGTTGATCAGCCACCACTTCGCCTGGTCGGCATTGGTGCCGCCGCTGATCCTGGCCTGTGGCGGCTTGAGCGCGATGCTGGTGCGGCAGTGGTCGAAATACGCCGCCCAACCCCAGGATCTGCCCGCCTACACCACACCCTTTGTCGTCCTGGGCTGGTTGTTGCTGGGCAACATCGCCCCCGCTACCTTGGCCCTGAGCGAGCCCGATACCCTGACGGTAATCGCTGCGCCGTTTACCGGCCTGGCGCAAGTGATGCTGCTGGATCAGCCCGTGGCCGGGGCCTTGATTGCGCTCGGCCTGCTGCTGGCTGACCGGCGCGCCGCTGTGTGGGCACTGACCGGCGCCATCGCCGGCGTGCTGGTCGCCTTGCTGCCGGGCGAAACCAGCGGCGCCCTGCTCGGTCTGCACAGCTATAACCCAGCGCTTGCCGCCCTGGCATTGAGCCAGGCGCGCCGCGAGCCTTGGTTGCCGCTGATCGGCATCGTCCTGGCAATCATGCTCACACCCGGCTTCGCCGCACTGCACCTGCCGGCGCTGACCGCGCCATTCATTCTGACCTGCTGGCTGGTGCGCGCCAGCCAGCGAATACTGCGCAAACCGCGCATGGACAGTCCGTACGAATCCCCCTAGGCTTTGCCGATATTCAATTCGAGCGGGATTTATGGACAGCAACAACGACTGGCGCCAGCGGCTCTACGTGATGGTTTTCCAAAGCGACACCGTCGCCGGGCGGCGCTTTGACGGCATCCTGTTGTTGATCATCCTCGCCAGCCTGGTGATCGTGATGCTCGACAGCATCGACGAAGTCCACCAGAACTACGCTGACGTGCTGGCCTATATCGAGTGGGGCTTCACGCTGATCTTCGCCATCGAGTACGGCCTGCGCCTGTACTGCTCGCCCAAGCCATTGCGCTACGCCTTCAGCTTTTATGGCCTGGTGGATCTGCTTGCCATCGTTCCCGGCATCCTTGCGCTGTACTACAGCGACGCGCAGTACCTGCTGATCATCCGCATCATCCGCATGCTGCGGATCTTCCGCGTCCTCAAGCTCAGTCCGTACCTCAAGCAGGCCAACTACCTGATGGCGGCACTGCGCGGCAGCAAGCAGAAGATCGTGGTATTCCTGGTCAGCGTGTGCACCCTGGTGACGGTGTTCGGCACCCTGATGTACGTGATCGAGGGCCCGGAACACGGGTTTACCAGCATTCCCAAGGGCATTTATTGGGCGATCGTGACGCTCACCACCGTGGGCTTTGGCGATATCGTGCCCAAGACTCCCCTGGGCCAGGTCATTTCCTCGCTGGTGATGATCACCGGTTACTCGATTATTGCCGTGCCTACCGGGATATTCACCGCCGAGCTGGCCAGTGCCATGCGCGGTGAACAGTTGCAGACCGACTGCCCGGTGTGCAAGAAGAACAGTCACGAGCCGAATGCAGCGTTTTGCTCACGCTGTGGCAGCAACCTCTTTAAGAAAGTGGAATAAGCAAAGTTCTTTTTAATCTTTAAGCGACTATGCAGCCCCGGCTATAGTCGCTGGCATTGTGCCTCCCCCCGTCTCTCGAACAACAAGGAATGAGCAGTGAAAAACATCCTCAGCGCCTCCCTCCTGGCCGCCGGCCTGGCCTTGGCCGGCGCCGTCCAGGCGGCTCCGGTCACTCTGCTCAACGTCTCCTATGACGTGATGCGTGATTTCTACAAGGACTACAACGCCGCCTTCCAGAAGCATTGGGACGCCGAGCACCCGAATGACAAGCTGACCCTGCAGATGTCCTTCGGCGGCTCCAGCAAACAGGCGCGCTCGGTGATCGACGGCCTGCCGGCGGACGTGATTACCATGAACATGGCCACCGACATCAACGCCCTGGCCGACAACGGCAAGCTGGTGCCGGACAACTGGGTCACCCGCCTGCCGAACAACAGTGCGCCGTTCACCTCGGCCACTGTATTTATCGTGCGCAAAGGCAACCCGAAAGCCCTGAAAGATTGGCCGGATCTGCTCAAGGATGGCGTACAAGTGATCGTGCCCAACCCGAAGACCTCGGGTAACGGCCGCTACACTTACCTGTCGGCCTGGGGCTATGTGCTGAAAAACGGCGGCGATGAAGAAAAAGCCAAGGCCTTTGTCGGCAAGCTGTTCAAACAAGCGCCGGTACTCGACACCGGTGGCCGGGCTGCAACGACCACCTTCATGACCAACCAGATCGGCGACGTGCTGGTGACCTTTGAGAACGAAGCGGAAATGATCGCCCGTGAGTTCGGTCGTGATCAGTTCGAAGTGATCTACCCAAGCGTGTCCGCCGAGGCCGAGCCGCCGGTGTCGGTGGTCGACAAAGTGGTCGAGAAGAAAGGCACCCGCGCAGCCGCCGAAGACTATTTGAAGTACCTGTGGTCGCCTGAAGGCCAGGAAATCGCCGCCAACAATTACCTGCGCCCGCGTGACCCCAGCGTGCTGGCCAAATACACCGACCGTTTCCCGAAAGTCGACTTCCTGTCAGTGGAGAAGACCTTTGGTGACTGGCGCACCGTGCAGAAAACCCACTTCAACGATGGCGGGGTGTTTGACCAGATTTACACCGGCCAGTAAGCGTTCCGGCTGGTTAAACACCGTCATGACTGTGGGAGAGGGCTTGCCCCAATGCCAGTCTGTAGGCGCCCCCCTCGCCCCTACAAAGCCCCCTCCCACATTTAATTACATTGAGTCATTATTTCGCGGCATGACAGTTATCACCACAAGCGGCCTACTCACTGTCGGCCGATGTCTTTATTCTCTCATTCCATCGTCCTTCGCCTGCATGAGAACCCCATGAATGCTACCCCCCACGCTACCGGCACCATGACCCGCGGCATGGTCATGCTGTTTGCGTTTTGCTGCGGCGCCATCGTCGCCAACATCTACTACGCGCAGCCAATCATCGAACTGATCGCCCCGGACATCGGCCTCACGCCGGCCATGGCCAGCCTGATTGTGTCGCTCACGCAGATCGGCTATGCCCTGGGCCTGTTCTTCCTGGTGCCGCTGGGGGACCTGCTGGAAAATCGCAGGCTGATGATCGTCACCACCGTGGTGGCCATCGCCAGCCTGTTGGGCGCCGCGTTCACCGAGCAGCCCAACCTGTTTTTGCTGGTGTCGCTGCTGATCGGCTTCAGTTCGGTGTCGGTGCAGATCCTGATCCCGTTGGCCGCACACCTGGCGCCTGCCGAGTCACGTGGCCGGGTGGTGGGCAGCATCATGGGCGGCCTGCTGCTGGGCATTCTGCTGGCGCGGCCGGTGTCCAGCGTGGTGGCGGACCACTTCGGCTGGCGGGCGATGTTCATGGCGGCGGCGGCGTTGATGGCGTTTATCAGCGTGGTGTTGATGCTGACCATTCCCAAGCGTCAACCGACGCACAGCGCCAGTTACGGCCAGTTGCTGGGTTCGCTGGGTACCTTGCTGCGTGAGCAGCCGGTACTGCGCCAGCGTGCGTTTTATCAAGGTTGCATGTTTGCCGCGTTCAGCCTGTTCTGGACCGCCGCGCCACTGGAACTGGTGCGCAACCACGGCCTCACCCAGACCCAGATCGCGATCTTCGCCCTGGTCGGTGCCATCGGCGCCATCGCCGCACCTATCGCCGGGCGCCTGGCCGATGCCGGCCACACCCACCGCGCATCGTTGCTGGCCATGCTGTTTGGCGCCCTGAGCTTCCTGCCGGCCTTCGTGCACCCGCTGTACAGCGTGATCGGCCTGGCGGTAACGGGCGTCGTGCTGGACTTCTGCGTGCAGATGAACATGGTGCTCGGCCAGCGTGCCGTCTACGCCCTCGACGCCCATAGTCGCAGCCGCCTGAACGCGCTGTACATGACCAGCATCTTCATTGGCGGTGCCTTCGGCTCGGCGATTGCCAGCAGCGTGTACGAACACGGCGGTTGGCTGGGCGTGATGCTGGTGGGCAGTGCATTCCCGCTGGTGGCGTTGTTGCGGTTCCTCAGTGCGTCGCGGCAGGTAGCGGTCGCCAACGCTTAAGAACGCACCAACTTCTCCAAAGCCGCATCCGCCAGAAATGACGAGCGGCTTTTGACGTTGTGTTCACGCACGTAACGGTCGATGCGTTGGATCACATAACCGGGCAAGGTCACATTGACCTTCTCGGTCTTGCCCAGATAGGGCGAGATATCCAGCTCCAACATACCCCAGCCCATACCGGCGTAGCCTTCATGGGCGTGATGAGTGGCGACCGAGGTTGGCATTGGAATCACCCCGCCCTCTGCGGCAATCTCATGCAGCATGAGGTGCGCCACTTCCACGGCCGCGTTGTAGGCCTCTTCGAAACTGTCCCCGGCGGTGACGGCGCCCGGAATATCGGGGATCTGGATACCGGTGGCGGTGAAGTCATCGCCCCATTCGATACAGATTGGGTATTGCATGCATGCTCTCCTTAAAACTGAAACAGCCCGGCGCGTTTCCTGATGCTTCTGACGGTGCCCAACGGCAGATCCTTCTTCGGATGGGGCACCGGTATCGTGTACGGGTTATAGCGGTGGGTGAAAAGGTGATGGCTGCCGGTGACCCTATCCAGCACCCAGCCCGCTTCCAGCAATTCCTTGATCAATAGCCTGCTTTGCACCGTCGCCTCCTTGGCTCGGACTGAATAAACGTAACCCTAGAGTTATATTTATTCAAGCACAGAATGACCAAGCCTGACTGACGGTTGTTTTACCGGATATTGATGAGAGGTTCGGCGCCGCTTCAGGCTCAAGCCGAGTGCGCGTGGTCCAGGCAACACAGCAAACGGGCGACTGTGTGTTCCAGCGGGCCGGAGTTATCCAGCACGAACAAACCCGCACCATGGGCGGCGATCAGCGCCTCGGTGAACTGCGCGTTGCGCGCCAGGCGTTCCTCGATGTCCACCAGGGACTCACGCCCGCGCGCGACCAGGCGCTGGCGCAGTACGGCTTGATCAACGGTCAGCAGCAGTACCAGCAGCGTCGGATAACGCTCACGGGTTTGCGCCAGGTACGCACGCGAGCCGTTGACCAGCACGTCCTCCCCGGCCGCCAGCCACTCGTCAATCTCCTTGGGAATGCCGTAGGACAACCCATTGGCCTGCCAACTGAGGGCAAACGCGCCTTCAGCCTGCATCAGCGCGAACTGTTCCTGGCTTACACTTTGGGCCGCTTCACCCACCGCTTCGGCCGAGCGCGTGATCACGCGACGCACAATGCGGCAGCCATGCTCGGCCAACCGTGGACGCGCGGCATCCAGCAGGCTGTCCTTGCCCGAACCTGAGGGTCCGATGAGATAGATCAACCTGCCTGCCATCACACCACTCTCTTTGCTTGTTTTCGCACGGGTTGGCCCCTGTGCCGGTTTGCCCGGTACCGCAGAGTATATCCAGCGATTGCCCGGCAGCCAGGCATAGATGGGTAAACGTCCAACTTTGTGGGGTCAGTTCAGAGCGTGGGAACGATCAACCAGAGGCAAGAAAAAGGCGACCCGAGGGTCGCCTTTTGTCATTGCGCGTACTGCTTGCTCAACCCAGGCGGCACGCCTTGCACGCTGGTCTCTTCCCACGGCCCATTGGGGCTGATGGAGCGGCTCCAGCCGTTGCTCCAGCGATAATAGGTGCGCTGGCGGTAGAAGGTGTCGGGCTGGTCGTCGAGGACGTACACCTGCATCTTGCCGTCCCAGTGGCTGGCGGCGCCCGGTGGTGGGGCGAAAGTCGGCGATTTGCTCGGCACTGGCTTGGGCGGCGGGGTAACCGGGCCGGAGGGCTTGGTGTCGGGCTGGGTCGACGGGCCCGACGGCGGGATGGTCGGCCCAGTGGGCCCGGGAGGTGGCCGGTGGACCGCACAGGCACTCAGGCCCAATACGAGGCTGAGCAGGGTCATACGTGCTAATGCGGTCATGGGCGTTTCCTCGAATTACTTGTCCGGACTGTCGATGGTCAGCTGCTGCAGCGCAGTGGCGGTGCTGGCCAAGGGTTGGCTGCGGCCGATCCACTCGCCAGCGGTTGGAACACCTGCCCGGGATATGCGCGCAACCAGTTGGACTTCAGGGAAGTTGGACAGTTTCAACTGCGGCATCATCGCGTCGGCATCGCCCAGTTCGACGGTGACCGGCAACTCGGCAACGGTGACCCGCTTGGCCGCGAGCGGCGCAGGCGGGCCGCTGACGGCGCGGGCGAAGATAAACACGCTGTCGCCCGGCAGGGCCTTGGCTTTCACTTCGGCGGACAGGTCCACGCGCACTTTCAGCACGGCCTTTTGCGCGACAGTGCCGCCGCTCTCCCGGAGCTTCTGCGCAGCGCGATCGATGCCGCCTTGCAGCGCAACGCGGGAATTGTCTTCGGGCGGCAGTTGCGCCAGCAGACGATTCCAGTAATCGATAGCCTCCTGATAGCGCTGGCCTTCAAAGGCGGCAATACCGAGCAGGCCGAGGCTGGTGACTTCCTTTGGATCGAGCTTCAAGGCTTCGTCGGTCAGCGCCTGAACCTTGGGCGACCACTGTTTGTTGTCGGCAAAATACTGCGCCTGGGCCCACTGCCCGAGCAACTCGGGCTGGCGACCGGCCAAGGCAACGCTGCGCTCAAACACCCTGGCGGCATCGGCGGAGCGATCCTGGGCCATGTAGGCACGGCCGAGGAAGTACAGGCCTTCAGCTGAATCCGGCTGGGCCGCCGCGGCACGTTCCAGGCGCTGCGTCATGTCGGCCATCGACACCGGCGGCTGGGAGAACTCGCGGGTCAGCCCGACCTTGTCGCTCGCGCCATAATGCAGGTACAGCGCAACGCCCAGCACCGGCACAAGAAACGCCGCCAACAATGGCAGAGGCTTGCCCAGGCGTGATTCGCGCGGCGTTTGCACACCTTCGGTATCGGCCAGCAATTCACGCGCCGCTTCCGCGCGGCCGGTATCGAGTTGCGCCGCATTCAGGACGCCTTCGTCGCGCTGCACTTGCAGTTCGGCAACGCGCTCTTGATACAGCGCCACGTTCAGCGCGGTGCGATCCTCTTCGCGTTGGGCACGACGGCCGCGCAGGACAGGGATCAACAGGAAACTCAGGGCAATCAACAGCAGCAGGCCGGCTGCAAGCCAGAAATCAATCATCGGTCTTGGTGTCCAGCAGTTGGTCGAGACGTTTACGCTCTTCGGGGGACAGCGCGTCGCTGCCATCGGCAGGCCCGGCGCGGCGACGGCGCACGATGACGGCCATGACCACTACGCCGGTCAGCAACAGCCCGGCGGGGCCGAACCAGAGCAGCGCGGTCTTGCCGGTAAGCGCCGGTTTATAGCGCACAAAATCACCGTAGCGGTCGACCATGAAGTCGATGATCTGCTGGTTGTCCTTGCCCTCCCCCAGCATGCGGAAGATTTCCTTGCGCAAGTCGGCGGCGATGGGCGCGTTGGAGTCGGCGATGTCCTGGTTCTGGCATTTGGGGCAGCGCAGTTCCTTGGTCAGCTCGCGGAAACGCTCGCGCTCGCCGTCGTTGGCGAATTCATAGGTGTCGATGGCGGCGTGGGCCACACCGGCCAGGCCCAGCGCCAGGACCACGGCAGCTAACAGGCGCCTCATGGTCTGGCCTCATCGACCAGGGCCTGGTATTTGGCCGCCAATTGCTCGCGCCACACCCCCTCGTCGATCACGCCGACGTACTTGTCGCGGATCACGCCCTTGGCATCGATAAAGAAGGTTTCCGGGGCGCCGTATACGCCCAGGTTCAAACCCAGGTTGCCGTCTTCATCACGAATATCCAGCTGGTACGGGTTATGAAATTCGGCCAGCCACTTCAAGGCTGCTGCATTGTCATCCTTGTAGTTGATGCCATAGATCACCACGCCCTTCTCGGCGAGTTTGTTCAACACCGGGTGTTCGACGCGGCAGGAGATGCACCAGGTGCCCCACACGTTGACCAGCGCCGGTTTGCCCAGCAGGTCGGCGCGGGTCAGCTGCTTGTCGCCCTGTACAGTGGGCAGCGAGAATTCCGGGAACGGCTTGCCGATCATGGCCGACGGCAACTCGGCCGGGTCCAGGTACAAGCCGCGATAGAGGAACACCGCCACCACCAGGAATGCTGCCAGCGGCAACACCATCAACCCACGCTTCATACTGCCGCTCCCATGCCGAGGGTTTCACGTACCCGGCTCTTGACCTTGACCCGATACCGCCGGTCCAGCGCCGCGAGCACACCACCCAACCCGGTAAGCAAGCCGCCGAACCAGATCCAGCGCACGAACGGTTTCACATGCACGCGTACCGCCCAGGCGCCGTCGCCCAGGGGTTCACCCAACGCCACGTACAGGTCACGGGTGAAACCGGCATCGATACCCGCCTCGGTCATCATCGAACTCTGCACGGTGTACAGGCGTTTTTCCGGGTGCAGCACGGCGATTTCCTTACCGTTGCGCACCACGCGTACGGTGCCTTTGTCTGAAGTGAAATTCGGCCCTTCAAAGTGCCTGGCGCCTTCGAAGATGAACTGGTAACCGCCCAGGTCCATGGACTCGCCGGGAGCCAGGCGCAGGTCGCGCTCGGCGCTGTTCTGGCTCGACAGCACCACGCCCAGGGCGCAGACAGCGATGCCGATGTGGGCGATCTGCATGCCCCAGTAGCTGCGGGTCAAGGTCGGCAAGCCTTTGATCAGGCCCTTGTGGCGGGTCTTGTCGGCGATATCGCGCACGCCGGCCAGCAACACCCAGGCAGCGAGCAGGAACGTGGCGAGCACCGCCCAGTTGAAGTCGCCGTAGGCAACCCCCGCGATCACGGCCAGGGCCACACTGCCCAGCAGCACCGGCATCAGCATGCCGGCCAGCCATTTCACCGGAGTGTCTTTCCAGCGCACCAGCACACCGACCGCCATCACCACCATCAGCAGGCCCATCAACGGAATGAACAAGGCATTGAAGTACGGCGGGCCGACGGACAGCTTGGCGCCGCTCAAGGCATCCAGCACCAGGGGGTACAGGGTGCCGAGCAGAATCATCGACGCCGCCACCACCAGCACCAGGTTGTTACCCAGCAGCAAGGTTTCCCGCGACCACAGGTTGAAGCCGACCTGGCTCTTGACCACTGGCGCGCGCAGGGCGAACAGGGTCAGCGAACCGCCGACGACAAACAGCAGGAAGATCAGGATGAATACGCCGCGCGCAGGGTCGGAAGCAAACGCGTGCACCGACGTCAGCACCCCGGAACGCACGAGGAATGTGCCGAGCAGGCTGAGGGAAAATGCCGCGATGGCCAGCAACACGGTCCAGCTCTTGAACACGCCGCGTTTTTCGGTGACGGCCAGCGAGTGAATCAGCGCGGTGCCGACCAGCCAGGGCATGAAGGAGGCGTTTTCCACCGGGTCCCAGAACCACCAGCCGCCCCAGCCGAGTTCGTAATAAGCCCACCACGAACCGAGGGTGATGCCGATGCCGAGGAAGGCCCAGGCAACGATGGTCCATGGCCGCGACCAGCGCGCCCAGGCCGCATCGAGACGCCCGCCGAGCAAGGCGGCGATGGCGAAGGCGAAGGCTACGGAAAAGCCGACATAGCCCATGTAGAGCATCGGCGGGTGCACGATCAGGCCGATGTCTTGCAGCAGTGGGTTGAGGTCATGCCCGTCCACGGGGATCTGCGGCAGGATGCGGCTGAACGGGTTGGACGTCATGATCAGGAACAGCAGGAAACCGATGCTGATCATGCCCATCACCGCCAGCACCCGCGCCAGCATGACCTGCGGCAACTGGCGGGAGAATACCGACACGGCGAAGGTCCAGCCGCCGAGGATCAGCGCCCACAGCAGCAGCGAACCTTCGTGGGCGCCCCACACGGCGCTGAACTTGTAGTACCAGGGCAATGCGCTGTTGGAGTTATTGGCGACATAGGCGACGGAAAAGTCGTCGGTCATGAACGCGTAGGTCAGGCAACCGAAGGCGAACAGCAAGAACGCGAACTGCCCCCAGGCGGCCGGCTGCGCCAGGCTCATCCACAGGCGGTCACCGCGCCAGGCGCCGAGCAACGGCACCACGGCCTGAACGATGGCAAAGCACAGGGCAAGAATCATCGCCAACTGGCCGAGTTCCGGAATAAACAAAGCGGCGCTCATGACTCAGCCCTCCTTGGCAGGGGTTGGGGAGGATTGGCCGCTGTCCTTGAGGGCTTTGGTCACCTCGGGCGGCATGTATTTTTCATCGTGCTTGGCCAGTACTTCATCGGCCACCACCACGCCACTGGCGTTGAGCTTGCCCAGGGCGACGATGCCCTGGCCTTCGCGGAACAGGTCCGGGAGGATGCCGCGGTAGGTGATGGTCACAGATTTGCTGAAGTCGGTGACCACGAAGCTCACATCCAGCGAGTCTGCGGAACGCTTCAAGGAGCCCTTCTCGACCATGCCGCCGGCGCGGATGCGCGTATCGACCGGCGCTTCGCCATTGGCGATCTGGGTCGGGGTGTAGAACAGGTTGATGTTCTGCTGCAGGGCACTCAAGGCCAGCCCCACGGCAATGCCGACGCCGGCCATGATGGCGAGAATGATCAACAGACGCTTTCTGCGCAACGGATTCACTTATCGGTCTCCCGGCGCAGACGACGCGCCTCTTGTTGCAGGTAACGCTTACGGGCCAGCAGCGGCGCGGCGACGTTGAGGGCCAGCACCGCCAGGCAGATGCCATAGGCCGTCCAGACATACAGGCCGTGGTGGCCCATGGCGAGAAAATCACTGAAAGAAGCAAAACTCATCCACGCGCTCCCAGGCTGGCTCGGACTTCAGCCTTGACCCAACGGGTGCGGGCTTCACGCTTGAGCACTTCGAGGCGCATGCGCATCAGCAGCACCGCGCCGAAGAAACAGTAAAAGCCCAACACCATCAGCAACAGCGGCGCCCACATTTCCACCGGCATCGCCGGTTTTTCAGTGAGGGTGAAGGTGGCGCCCTGGTGCAGGGTGTTCCACCACTCGACCGAGTATTTGATGATCGGGATGTTGATCACGCCGACAATCGCCAGCACCGCACAGGCCTTGGCGGCGCTGTCGCGGTTGCTGATCGCATTGCCCAGGGCGATCAGGCCGAAGTACAGGAACAGCAGGATCAACATCGACGTGAGCCGCGCATCCCACACCCACCACGAACCCCAGGTGGGTTTGCCCCAGATCGCGCCGGTGACCAGCGCCACGGCAGTCATCCACGCGCCGATGGGCGCGGCACACTGCAGGGCAACGTCGGCGAGCTTCATCTTCCACACAAGGCCGACGATGCCGCATACCGCGAGCATCACGTAGCAGGACTGCGCCAGCATGGCGGCGGGCACATGGATATAGATGATGCGAAAGCTGTTGCCCTGCTGATAGTCCGGTGGCGCAAAGGCCAGGCCCCAGACCAGACCGATGCCGATCAGCAACACGGCGGCGACGCTCAACCACGCCAGCAGCTTGCCGCTGATGCCATAGAACCATTTGGGCGAGCCGAGCTTGTGAAACCAGGTCCAGTTCATTGCTGTTTCTCACGGTTGCTTCTTGTCGCGGCAAGAAGCGTAGGGTCTTTACTGGCCAAGCGTGTCACGCCTGGCCAGACCTCATTATTCGCCGACGCTGATCTTCAGGCCGGCCGCTATGGCAAAGGGTGTCAGGGTTACCGCCAGGGCGGCCAGGCTGCCAAGCCACAGGAGGTAACCGGTCGCCGGCATTCCCATCAGCGCGGCCTGCAAAGCGCCGCTGCCGAGGATCAGAACCGGGATGTACAACGGCAGAATCAGCAGGGCCAGTAACAGGCCACCGCGCTTCAAACCGACGGTCAACGCTGCGCCCACCGCCCCCAACAGGCTGAGCACCGGCGTACCGAGCAACAAGGACAGGAGCAGCACCGGCAAGCATTCGACGGGCAAGCCCAGCATCAGCGCCAGCAACGGCGAAAGCAAGACCAGCGCGAGACCGGAAAAAGCCCAGTGTGCCAGCACCTTGGCCAATACCAGAAGTGGCAACGGGTGCGACGAAAGGACCCACTGTTCCAGGGAACCGTCTTCGAAATCACTGCGAAACAGCCCGTCCAGCGAGAGCAGCACGGATAAAAGCGCCGCGACCCACACCAGTCCTGGGGACAAGGTTTGCAACAGTTTAGTCTCGGGACCGACCGCCAACGGGAACAAGGCGATCACGATGGCGAAGAACACCAGCGGGTTGGCCAGTTCTGCCGGACGCCGGCACAACAGCCGTGCTTCGCGGGCGACCAACAGGGCGAATACGCTCATGCCGACCACCTTCCCAGATCCAGGTCACGGTAACCGGCGGGCAGGCGGGTCAAGCTGTGGTGGGTGGTAAGCAGCACCGTGCCGCCCTGCTCACAGTGCCTCGCCAGGTGCTCCTCGAGCTGGGCGACACCGTGTTTATCGAGCGCGGTAAAGGGTTCGTCGAGGATCCACAGCGGCGGGCCCGGCAGATACAAGCGCGCCAGGGCCACACGGCGCTGCTGGCCGGCGGACAGGGTGTGGCAGGGAACGTCTTCAAAGCCCTTCAGGCCCACGGCGGCCAGGGCCTGCCAGATGGCGTCGCGGCTGGCGCGGTGATGCAGGGCGCTGAGCCAACCGAGGTTTTCTTCGGCAGTGAGCACGTCCTTGATACCGGCGGCGTGGCCGATCCACACGAGGCTGCGCGCCAGTGCTGTGCGCTGCTCGGCGAGGGGCTTGCCGTTGAGGCGCACAACTCCGGCCGTCGGCTGCATCAACCCGGCCAGCAACCGTAGCAGGCTGGTCTTGCCGCTGCCGTTGGGCCCGCTGACCTGCACCATATCACCGCCCGCCAGGCGCAGGTCGAGGTGCTCGAACAGCAGGCGCAGGTCGCGTTCACAGGAGAGCGCTACGGCTTCAAGAAGAGGGCTGGTCAAAAGATCGCGGGCCTTTACGGTTCAAGTCGGCGGTGCAGCGGCCGTTATAGAAAGGAGCACAATAACGGCTTTGGCGACCGATTTTAGAGAGCTGGATCAAATAGTTGTGAGGTTTTTAGCGCTCTCTTTGCAGACGGGCGGCATTATACATGCGATGCCCTACGCTAACATGCGATGCCCTACGCTAAAGAGAGCAATTTCCCCAGAGACGATGCACACGATGACCGGCGAGATCAACCTTCCTACGCTTCCTCCCACCCCGGCAGCCGGGCAAAGCCCCGCGCCTGCGCCTGGCGCACTGCTCAAACTGCTGGAGCCGCAGATCGGGCTGATCGATCCTGGGAAAACCGCGAATGCCGAAGTCATCGCCCTTAAACAAGGCGGTGAAGCCTTTCAGTTGCTGCTCAAGCTGACCCTGGACGGCGGCCGCCAGACGCTGGTGCAGGCCAGCAGCGCCCAGCCCTTGCCCTTGGGCAGCAATGTGGCGGTGAGCCAGACGCCGGCGGGCAACCTGGCCCTCAGCCTGCAACAGGCCTTCAGTGCGAACGTCGCCGCCCTCACCCACATCGATACCGCCAAGGTACCGGAAGGTACGCTGTTGCAAGCCAAGGTACTGACCACTCAGATGCTGCCCCAGGGCACGGCGCAACCGGCGATCTATCGTTCGTTGGTGACGGTGCTCAATAACGCCTTGGCCGGCGCGACACTGACGGTGGAAAGCCCACAACCGCTGCGCGTGGGCAGTTTGCTCAGCGCTGTGGTGCAGAACGCGCAAACCCTGAATTTTGTGCCGCTGAGCGGACTCAAGGATCAATTGGCGGTCACCCAGCAACTGTCGACCCAGCAAAGTCGCCAAGGCTCACTGGATGCGGTCTTCACCGCCCTGCAAAACCTGCCCCGTGGCGACAGCACGTCCGCCGACCTGCGCGCCGCCGCCGACCGTCTGCTCGCTGCGTTGCCCGACCTGGCACAGGTCAGCAACCCCAAAGTCCTGGCTCAAGTGATCCAGAACAGCGGCGCCTTTCTGGAAGCCAGATTACTCGCAGGGCAGAATCCCCAGATACCACCACTGGACATGAAGGGCGCACTGCTGCGCCTTGTCGCGGACTTATTGCCTGCCCTGCCCGCCAGTACCAACCTGAACGCCATTCTTGCGGCCAACACGCTGGCCCAGGTATTGCCCAATTTTGTACGCAGCCCACTGAACACGCTGGGCCAGGTCAGCGCGCGGCAGGCCCCGGTCAGTTTTCCGCTACCCGAGCGGCTGATGGCCAAGCTGGAAGGCGAAAGCGACCTGGAAAACCTGCTGCGCCTGGCCGCCGGGGCGATCGCCCGATTGCAGAGCCATCAGCTGTCGAGCCTGGAACAGACCGGCACCACCGCCGACGGCCGCCTGCAAACTACCTGGCAACTGGAAATTCCGATGCGCAACCTGCAGGACATCGTCCCTTTGCAGGTGAAGTTCCAGCGCGAGGAGCCAACGCCCGACAAGGAGCAGCCCGAGCGCAAAGACCGCAAAGACCCCAGGCACATGCTCTGGCGTGTCGAACTGGCGTTCGATATGGAGCCGCTGGGGCCGTTGCAGGTGCAGGCGCAATTGACCCAGGGCAAACTCTCCAGCCAGTTGTGGGCGACCCGCGCCTTCACCGCCAGCCTGATCGAAAATCACCTGGGCAGCCTGCGCGAGCGCCTGGTGGCATCCGGGCTCGACGTTGGCGACCTGGATTGCCACCTCGGCACGCCGCCACGCGGGCCAAAAACCGGACTGGAACAACGCTGGGTGGATGAAACCGCATGAAGAACCCTGCCCCTCCCCGCCAGGCGATTGCCCTCAAGTACGACGGCCAACAAGCGCCCACCCTGACCGCCAAGGGCGACGAGGCCCTGGCTGAAGCGATC
This sequence comes from Pseudomonas sp. 37 R 15, assembly GCF_900004865.1. Classification (NCBI taxonomy): domain Bacteria; kingdom Pseudomonadati; phylum Pseudomonadota; class Gammaproteobacteria; order Pseudomonadales; family Pseudomonadaceae; genus Pseudomonas; species Pseudomonas sp. 37 R 15. The sequence goes on from NZ_CVTV01000008.1 coordinate 92,227, forward strand.
CTCAAGCTGGCGCGGGAAAACGAAGTGCCCATCTATGAAAATGCCGAGTTGGTGAAGCTGCTGGCGCGCATGGAACTGGGGGACAGTATTCCAGAGGAGTTGTACCGCACGGTGGCAGAGATCATCGCGTTTGCGTGGACGCTGAAGGGCAAGTTTCCAGCGGGGTACGACCCGGATGCGGGACCGGTGGAGCGCGATGTCACTGAGCGTGGGGATGATTACTGAGTAATCCACAAGCTACCGGCCAGTCAAGCGTACATCGCCGTCTGCAGGAGCGAGCTTGCTCGCGAAAAACCTCAACGATAACGCGTGCTTTCTGAATGAACGCAGCGCCTGTGAGTTTTTCGCGAGCAAGCTCGCTCCTACAAAAAGCCTTAGGCAAGCGCCCTCCCACATTCAGATCCAGGTCAGTTCAGGACTTCGTTCAGGGGAATGAAATTGACTCGGTCGCCGACGGCTAATGTGGTCCCTTCCATCACCTCCACAAATCCTTCAGCCCACGCTGCGCTGCGCAGCACACCGGAGCTCTGGTTGTGGTAGATGATCGCCGTGCCCTGCTCGATGCGCCCGCGCAGGTACTCGCGACGGTTGCCGGGCTTGGCCCAGACGAACCCGGCCGGCACTTCGAAACGCAGGGGCTGCACGTTCTCCACACCCTGACGACGCAGCAGGTAAGGCCGTGCCAACAGGGCAAAAGTCACCAGGGTCGACGCGGGATTGCCTGGCAGGCCGATCACCGGCACGCCACGAAAATGCCCGAAGGTCAGCGGTTTGCCCGGCTTGATCGCCAGTTTCCACAGCGCCAGCTCGCCCTCTTCACGCAAGGCAATGCCCAGAAAATCCGCCTCGCCCACCGACACTCCGCCCGTGGACAGGATCAAGTCGACGCTGCCCAACCCGGCCAACCGTGTGCGGGTCTGTTCCAGGTCGTCCGGCAGAATGCCGGCATCGATCACTTCGCAGCCCATGCGCGTCAGCCAACTGCACAGCACGCGGCGGTTGCTGTTGTAGATCTGGCCCGGCCCCAGGGGCAACCCAGGCTCGATCAGCTCATCGCCGGTCGACAGCACCGCCACGCGCACACGGCGCACCACGTCCAGGCGATCACGCCCCAGCGACGCAGCCAGGCCCAGTTCGATCGGGCCCAGACGCGTACCTGCCGGCAACACCAACTCGCCGACCGTGGTTTCCTGGCCTTGCGCACGGATGTTCTGGCCCGCTTGCAACGGCTCGCTGAAACCCACCCGCTCATCGCCGTGAATGATCGCGTTTTCCTGCATTTCGACGCAGTCCGCACCCTGAGGCACCGGAGCACCCGTAAAAATGCGCGCACAGGTGCCGGGCACCAACGGCTCGGGCGCATTGCCAGCGAAAATACGTTGGCTGACCGGCAATGGCGCGCCGGCCCAGTCCGCGACGCGCAGGGCGTAGCCATCCATGGCACTGTTGGGCCAGGGTGGCAGGTCGAGGGTGGAGACCAGGTCCTGTGCCAGTACGCGGCCATCGCATTCGGCCAGGCGTACTGTTTCGCGCTCGAGGATCGGCACGGCGTCGGCCATGCCCAGCAAACGCTGCAAGGCCGCTTCCACCGGCATCAAGGCGCCGGTTTTACCGGGCTTATCCACGGGTTTCACAGGGCTCGGCCTGCTTGAGGTGAGGCACGAAATTGCATGGCCGATGACGGTTGTCCAGTTGTTCGGCCAGGATGCCGTCCCAACCGGTGCGCACGGCGTTGGTGGAGCCCGGCAGACAGCACACCAGGGTGCCGTTGGCCAGGCCGGCCAGGGCGCGCGATTGCACAGTGGAGGTGCCGATATCGGCCACGGAGATCTGGCGGAACAGCTCACCAAACCCATCGACCTGCTTGTCCAACAGGCAGCTTACTGCTTCGGGTGTGCTGTCGCGGCCGGTAAAGCCGGTGCCGCCGGTGATCAACACCACCTGCACCACGTCTTCGGCGATCCAGTGGGCAACCTGGGCGCGGATTTTGTAAAGGTCGTCCTTGAGCAGCACACGCTCGGCCAGGGTGTGGCCGGCGGCGGTCAGGCGGTCGACGAAGACCTGGCCCGAGGTGTCGGTGTCCAGGGTGCGGGTGTCGCTGACGGTCAATACAGCGATATTCAGAGGTACGAAAGGCGCATCAGCCTTGGCTTTCATGGCACGGTCCGGTTGTCGAAGGAACAGCCCGATGTTATATCACAAGCCTCTGTTTACCTGCCGCAGCGGAACCCTCATGCCCCTTGAATCCTTACCCCTGCCCTGCTCGATTCTGTTGTTGGCCGGCGGTCGTGGCCAGCGCATGGGTGGCCAGGACAAAGGCCTGCTGGAGTGGCGCGGCCAGCCCTTGATTGCGCACCTGCAACGCCTGGCACGACCGCTCACGGACGATCTGATCATTTCGTGCAACCGCAACCATGGGCAGTATGCGGCCTATGCCGATCAACTGGTGAGCGACGAGAGCCCGGACTTTCCCGGACCACTTGCCGGTATCCGTGCGGGACTCTTCGCCGCACGCCATGGGCATCTGCTGATCCTGCCCTGTGATGTGCCGCAAATCGATGCGCGACTGCTGACCGACCTGCGTGCGACCGCACGACTCAACCGGCAGGTTCCGGTGATGGTGCGCCATGGCGAGTTCTGGGAACCCTTGCTCTGCATCATCCCTGTCGCCTTGAAGGATCAGGTGGAGCGGGCCTGGAAAGCCGGCGAACGCAGCCCGCGTAAAATCCTGCTGCAGCTGGGCGCCGTGGGCCTGGAATGCCCGGCCGATGACCCTCGCCTGGCGAATCTCAATACACCGGACCTGTTGCACACAAGGCCTGGCGTGTCAGAATGAGGCTTGCATCAGGAACTTTGCCGGCGTTGCACACGTCACAAGGTCAGCATTTTAAAAGTATTCTCTCGGAGACAAACTCATGACTCAACGGACCATCGCCGCTCTCATGCTTGCACTGGGCCTCGCCACCCTCGCCGGTTGCGCCTCGCCGACAGTGATCACCCTGAATGACGGTCGCGAAATCCAGGCCGTCGACACCCCGAAATTTGATGAAGATTCGGGCTTCTACGAATTCCAACAGCTTGACGGCAAGCGCACCCGCATCAACAAGGATCAGGTTCGCACCGTTAAAGACTTGTAAGCCTTACCGCTTGCCCACAAGGCCCGCCTCGCGCGGGCCTTGTCGTTTCCGGCACTTACCAGTCCAGGGTGATTTCACTGCCAAAGGTGCGTACCTGGCCGCTGATCGGGTCGATAAAACGCACGCCCTGGGCCAACAACTTGAGCGGGTTGGCGTAATCGTCCTCGGCGTCCTTGATCACATCGGGATAGAACGGGTCATTGCAGATACTCGCCCCGAGCGCAGTCATGTGCACACGCAGCTGGTGCTTCTTGCCGGTGACCGGGAACAGGCCGTAGCGCCATAGATCGCCGTGCTTTTCGCGCACCTGCACCGCCGTTTCGGTATTGCTGGCACCGGGGCCTTCCTGCATGCGGAAAAAAGGCTCACCGTCCACCAGCCGGCTCTTGTGCACCAGGGGAAATGCCAGGCCAGGCAAGGCCGGGGCAATGGCTTCGTAGAATTTATCGATACGCCGCGTGGGAAACAGTTGCTGATAAGCCGCGCGGCTGGCGGGATTGGCCGAGAACAGCACCAGCCCTGCGGTATGCCGGTCAATACGATGCAGGGGCACCAGGGCGGGGTTGTCCAGACGCCGGATCAAACGGCGCAACAGCGTCTGTTCGACATACTCGCCCGCGGGGGTCACCGGTAGAAAATGCGGTTTGTCGGCTACCACCAGATGCTCATCGGCGTACAGGATGGTTTCCTGTACCGGAATCACTTTCTCGTTGGGCACTTCACGAAAGTAATAGATGCACAGGCCTTCCTTGTAGGCCAGGTCCAGCCTGATGGGCTGCCCATTGCTATCCAGCACCCGCCCACGGGCAATGCGGTCCAGCCATTGTTCACGGGCAATCGCCGGGAAGTGCTCGCACAGGCAATCGAGCACCGTCACCCACGGTCCAGGCGGCAGATACAAGGTGCTGGCTTGGTGCTGTGAAGGGGAAAAACCGGAAGTGGACATGCAGATGCTCAAAGCCTGGAATAAACAGGCGGGCATTATCCCGCATGGCGCGGGATTGAGCCTAGGAGATATCTCAGGCCTTGGCCAGTTGCACGCGCAAAACCGGCGAAGCGCTCGCCGCCTCGGTAAACTCCTTGAGCCAGCGCAGTACGTCCACGGCCTCCCAACGGCCCGGGTCATAGAGCGCGTAGAGCAGGCCCTGATAGCCCACGACATCCAGCTGCTTGTGATAACCGGCACGCTGGAACAGCGCTTCGATTTCCGCAAAACAGGTGTTGAAATGCACTTTATTGAAGGGCGTCTTGCCTTCCGTGACCAGGCCATCCAGGCGCAGCTCGTTCACCGCATCGCGCACGACGTCGGCGGACATGCGATTGACGCTGCTTTTCAATTGTTCGACATTCACCACGGGCGTTCCCTCAATTCAATCGCTGTACAAACATACAGTAACGTAATATTCGGAAACCCGCCATCGCATAAACGTCAGCGCAGGAAAGCAACCACCTGCTCAGTGTCGAACGGCCAGTCCAGCTCAGCCCCCGTATCCACCCGCCTGAGCACCGGAATCCGCAGGCCGTAGACCTCCGTCAGGTCAACGGGAGCGGTGATATCCATCAGCTCCACGAGTAACCCGCGTTCGACAAGCGGCATGATTTCGGCTTCGGCAATTTCACACAGATGGCAACCCAGGGTGCCGAACAGCTGGCATTCAGCAGGCATGGCAAAGGCTCTCGGATGGAAAAACACGTCACCATTCTAAGCCCAACACTGCTCGGCCGGCGCACACGGATCAATCCTGACTGACCGCGCCGATCTTGTGGATCGACAGGTCCGCACCGTAATACTCCTCTTCCTGGCTCAGGCGCAGCCCGCAAACGCGCTTGATCACCCCGTACACCAGCAGGCCGCCGATCAGCGCGACGGCAACGCCAAGGGCGGTGCCGATCAACTGGCTGATCAGGCTCACACCGCCCAGCCCACCCAGGGCCGTCTGCCCGAAGAGGCCGCAGGCAATCCCGCCCCATACGCCACACAGGCCATGCAGCGGCCATACACCCAATACGTCATCGATCTTCCAACGATCCTGGGCGGCCATGAAGCACCACACGAACAAGCCCCCCGCGACCACGCCGGTGACCAGCGCGCCCACCGGATGCATCAGGTCGGAACCGGCACAGACCGCCACCAGCCCGGCCAGCGGGCCGTTGTGCAGAAAGCCCGGGTCATTGCGACCGATCACCAACGCAGCGACGGTGCCGCCGACCATCGCCATCAGCGAGTTGACCGCCACCAGGCCGCTGACGCCATTGAGGGTCTGCGCGCTCATCACGTTAAAGCCGAACCAGCCCACGATCAGAATCCACGAGCCCAGCGCCAGAAACGGAATGCTCGAGGGAGCAAACGCCACCAGCCGCCCTTCGCGGTAGCGCCCGTTGCGCGGCCCGAGCAACAACACCGCCGCCAGCGCCAGCCAACCGCCCATGGCATGCACCACCACCGATCCGGCGAAGTCATGGAAGCTGGCGCCAAAGGTCGCGAGCAGCCAGGCTTGCAGGCCGAAATTGCCATTCCACACCAGGCCTTCGAAGAACGGGTAGATGAACGCCACAATCAGGGCCGTTGCACACAGCTGAGGCGCGAATTTCGCACGCTCGGCAATCCCTCCGGAAATAATCGCCGGGATCGCCGCGGCAAAGGTCAGCAGGAAGAAAAATTTCACCAGGCCGTAGCCATGATCCGCACTGATCACCGCCGCCGGCTGCATGAAACTGACCCCGTAGGAGATCCAGTAGCCTATAAAGAAATACGCCAGGGTGGAGATCGCGAAGTCACTGAGGATTTTCGACAATGCGTTGACCTGGTTCTTCTGGCGCACCGTGCCGACTTCCAGGAAGGCAAACCCGGCGTGCATGGCCAGGACCATGACCGCGCCAATCAGGATGAACAGTGTGTTGGAGCTATGGACAAGCGTGTCCACCGCACTTTGCAAATTTTCCATGGAGGTCGGCAGGCCTGCAGTAAGGCAAAAAGCACCAAAGCGGTTCAAACCGCGATTGCTCGCACTAAATTGGCACCAAAGCGCCAGGCCTTCTTCAGAGGCCGTGAACCGCTTTAGCGCAGCGCTCGACACAACCGGCGATCCGCGACAGGGTATTTGCACGAGTTTCAGTTAATTAGGGTAAGGTTTTTCAAGGCTTGCGCCTCGACCGCCCGGATTCAGCGCAGCCCTCAGGGCGTGCGCACCAAGGCAAAGCAAAAGCTGTACCACACAATCGCAGTGAACCTTCGGCAAACCCCGCGACTCGAAACCACACGTACAGAACAGCCACACGGAGATAACCATGGCCGGTAAATCAGCAAAGACTGCTCAAGAAATACTGATGGCGGATTTTCAGACCCTCGTCGCCGATACCGAAAGGTTGCTGGACGACACCGCCGTCCTGGCCGGTGACCAGGCTGATGAGCTGCGCACCAGGATCCATGAAAGCCTGCTCAAGGCTCGCGAAACCCTGCAGTTGACCGAAGACTCCCTGCGTGAGCGCGGCCAGGCGGCAATCACCGCGACGGAAGACTACGTGCAGACCAACCCGTGGCAGTCCGTCGGCATCGCTGCCGGCGTAGGCTTTTTGATCGGTCTGCTGGCTACCAGGCGCTAATATCATGGCTATCGACGAATCCAGCTCGTCAAAGGGCGCAGGTACCACCTCCCGCCGCCTGGGCGCCGCCGTGCTCGGCTTATTGCACAGCCATGTCGAACTCTTCGGCATCGAGTTACAGGAACAGAAGGCACGTACCGTCAGCCTTCTGCTGTTCGCCGGCCTGGCGTTGGTGTTTGCCCTGCTGCTGTTGGTAGGGTTATCGACACTGGTAATGATCCTGGTGTGGGACACCGGCTACCGCCTCACCGGCATCATTTGTCTGTGTGTGTTCTACAGCCTGGCCGCAGTGTTCTGCGGGGTACGCTTGAAAGCGGCGGTGTTCGATGAGTCCACGCCGTTCCATGCCACCCTCGAAGAACTGGCCAATGATCGGGAGCGCCTGTTGCCATGAGCCTGCCTGAACCGCAAAACACGTCCCGTCGGGAAATGCGCAAGGCGTTGATTCGCCTGCGCATGGAAATGCACCGTCAGGAAATCCGTCATGAATCCCAGCAACTCATGGCGCCCCTGCACAGAGTGCGCGACATGCGTCACAACTGGCAGGACAGCCTGGGCATCAAGCACGCGCCGCTGTGGGGCGTTGCGGCGGTGACCCTGATGGGGTTCTTTACCGGCAAGGGCGCCAAAGGCGGCAGTATCAGCAGCGTAACGCGCCTGGTACGGCTTGGAGCCGGGTTGATTCCGCTGATCAAACTGGCCATGCAAGGCGCTTCGCGCAAACGATAAGCCCCGCTTGCCCAATACCACGACCTGACCGCCGGGCCATGTGCGCAACGGCGGTCAGTGCCTGCTGGTCATCGCCATCGAAACAATCGTCTTCAACATTTGCGCTTGCCCCGCCAGCATGGAAACGGGAAGCTGCAACTGTCATTCACCGTACGGAGCGTACCCGCCTTGGATTGGCCCACCCTGTTGACTCGCGAACGTCTTGGCAAGCCGCTGCACAGCCCTGAAGAACTGGGCCGCAGTCCTTTTCACAAAGACCATGACCGCATTATTTTCTCCGGCGCTTTCCGTCGTCTGGGCCGCAAGACTCAAGTGCACCCGGTTACAAGCAACGACCATATCCACACGCGACTGACCCACTCGCTGGAAGTCAGTTGTGTGGGGCGCTCCCTTGGCATGCGCGTCGGCGAAACGTTGCGCGCAGCCCTGCCCGACTGGTGCGACCCAAGCGATCTGGGCATGGTGGTGCAGTCGGCCTGCCTGGCCCATGACATCGGCAACCCGCCCTTCGGACACTCCGGCGAAGACGCCATTCGCCACTGGTTCCAACAGGCCGCCGGGCGCGGCTGGCTGGATGACATGAACAGCGCCGAGCGCAATGACTTCCTCAACTTTGAAGGCAATGCCCAGGGCTTCCGTGTACTGACCCAGCTTGAATATCACCAATTCGACGGTGGCACGCGGCTGACCTATGCCACCTTGGGCACCTACCTCAAGTACCCCTGGACTGCCCGCCACGCGGACTCGTTGGGCTACAAGAAACACAAGTTCGGCTGCTACCAGAGTGAGCTGCCGATTCTGGAACAGATCGCGCAAAAACTCGGCCTGCCTCAACTGGAGGAACAACGCTGGGCCCGCCACCCGCTGGTGTACTTGATGGAGGCCGCCGACGACATCTGCTATGCGTTGATTGATCTGGAAGATGGCCTGGAAATGGAGTTGCTGGAGTACGCCGAAGTCGAGTCACTGCTGCTCGACCTGGTGGGTGATGACCTGCCGCAGACGTATCGACAGCTGGGCGCGTCAGACTCCCGCCGTCGCAAGCTGGCAATCCTGCGTGGCAAGGCTATCGAGCACCTGACCAACGCGGCGGCGCGCGCCTTCGTCGAACAGCAGGACGCTCTGCTTGCCGGCACCCTGCCTGGCGATCTGGTTGAGCACATGCACGGTCCGGCAAAGCGTTGTGTACTGGATGCCAAGGACATGGCGCGCAAGAAAATCTTCCAGGACAAGCGCAAGACCCTGCATGAAATCGGCGCCTACACCACCCTGGAGATTCTGCTGAACGCGTTTTGCGGTGCGGCCCTGGAGCAACACGGCGGACGTACGCCATCGTTCAAGAACCGGCGCATTCTCGACTTGCTGGGCAACAGCGCGCCCGACCCCGCGTGGTCGTTGCATGCCTCGTTCCTGCGCATGATCGATTTTATCGCTGGCATGACCGACAGCTATGCCACCGAGATGGCACGGGAAATGACAGGCCGTTCCAGTCCTCAGTAACATCTGGATCAAGCCACTCTGTGCCCTAAAGGAATTGCCCTACGACGGGAACAGAGCGGCCTGATCGAATTCGTACATATTCCCGAGGAATAATCACGCACGCCCCCGTGGACCAGACGAGCAACTCCTACGCTCCCATCGATGCTTGACTTACTGTGTGCTCTTTATGCCCAGACATCCCCTTCGTATTCTTCTGGTGGAGGACCATCCCTTTCAACTCCTGGCCACCCAGTGCTTGCTGAGAAGCTTCGGTTTCGACCAACTCACCCCCGTGGAAAATGCGGAGCAGGCCATACGCACAATGATTCAGTCCGAATTCTGTTACGACTTGATGTTATGCGACCAATGCCTACCTGACCTGCCCGGTCTGGAATTGGTGGAAATCGCCAGCCGCGGTCAATTTATTACCAGCGCGATTCTATTGAGCGGACTACCAGCGGCGGAATTGCTCAAACTGACCACACAGGCTGCACAGCGCAACCTTCCACTACTAGGCTGTTTGTTAAAACCGTTGAAAAGAGATGAACTTGAAAGTTTAATGATCTTGATTTAACGCCTATCAAAGTAAGACTTTTAACCTTATCAACTGCGAAAAATAACCTGACCGCCGTGGTAAAACTCATTTTACCGTTAGCCACGCCAGACACCCTGAAAACCCACACATCAGGTGTCACAACTACCTATCACCTTGTAGGCCTATACCTTTTTTGATGTAGGAAACTTCCTGTTTTGTACTTGTTCGCCCCCCGCTTCATGCTGCTGCCGCTTCTTCTGAGCTAATGTGACCGCTTTATTTGCACCTGCATGGAATTTGATTATGAACACCGCTTTTATTATCGACGACCACCCCGTTATACGGCTTGCCATCAGAATGTTACTGGAACATGAAGGCTACAAAGTCGTTGGAGAAACGGATAACGGATGCGATGCCATACAGATGGTCCGCGAATGCCTGCCCGACCTGGTCATTCTGGATATCAGCATCCCGAAACTTGACGGCCTCGAAGTACTCTGCCGATTCAACGCCATGAACACTTCGATGAAAACCCTGGTGCTCACGGCCCAGTGCCCAACTCTGTTTGCCACGCGCTGCATGCGCTCGGGCGCTGACGGTTACGTCTGCAAGGAAGGCGACCTGACCGAACTGCTGAGCGCTATTCGTGCCGTACTATCCGGTTACAACTACTTCCCCAGCCAGGCATTGAATGCAAATGGAACGGAAGGTGCAGACACCCAGGAATTGGAACTGTTCAAAGCCGTTAACGACCGTGAACTTATGGTCCTGCAACTTTTTGCACAAGGTCGCACTAACAAAGAAATAGCCAAAGGCATGTTCCTGAGCAATAAAACAGTCAGCACCTATAAAAAGCGGTTAATGCAAAAACTAAAAGCCCAATCTTTAGTTGAGCTCATCGAGATGGCAAAACGAAACGCGCTAGTGTGAGAAAGCGGATGCCCAGCCGTATCAAGGACTACTTGTTCATATTGAGTGCCAGCCTGTACTTCAGCACTGCCGTGCTCGCGGACTCCTCCATCACCCCACAACATTTCACCTTATTGAGTCGCGCGGGAACCGTTCAACTGGACACTCGACTGGACAGGACCCAGCGCCAGTGGCTGCGGTACAAGCGCGAGCTGGTACTGGGTACTGCCGCGCCTGACTACCCGCCGTTCGACCTCACCTCCAGTGGACGCGACTACGAGGGCCTCACGGCAGATTATGCGGGTCTGCTGGCCAAGGCGCTCGACATACCGGTCAAGGTTCTTCGTTACCCTTCACGGTTGTCCGCCATTCAAGCCCTTGAAGCCGGCGACATTGACTTGCTGGGCTCCTCCAATGGCTTCGAGGCCGCAAACCCCCATCTCACTCTGTCGGCACCTTATGCCGTGGACCAGCCGGTACTGGTCACTCGCGAAGGAGAAAACCGTAGCCTCAGCAATGGCCTGGAAGGGTTGCGCTTGAGCCTGGTTTACCATTACCTGCCCCTCGAAGAGGTGGAGAAGCTGTACCCCAAGGCGGATATCCGCCCCTATCCCTCTTATCAGAATGCGCTGAATGCCGTGGCATTCGACCAGGCGGATGTGTTTCTTGGCGACACCATTTCCACCCACTTCATGATTAACAAGGGCTACCTCAAGAACATTCGCATGGCCAATTTCGGCAAGCATGAAGCTTATGGTTTCAGCTTTGCCCTGCGCAACGACAACCTCATTCTCTTGAGCATCGTCGACACGGTGCTGGCGGCTGTGCCCATCAACGAACGTGACAGCATCGCCAAGCGTTGGAGCGCCGGCAGCGATATCCTCCTGACCGACAAGAAACTGCAATTGACCGCGCGCGAAGAACGCTGGTTGAAGGCGAATCCGGTGGTGAAGGTCATCGTCAACGAAACCTTTGCCCCCCTCACCTTCTTCGACGCCGAAGGCAACTTCCGCGGTATCACCGCCGACCTTCTTGAACTCATTCGCTTGCGTACCGGCTTGCGTTTCGCGGTTCAGCGTGGGCGTGAGGTCGACGCTATGATCGAGCAGGTCGCCACACAGAAGATCGACATGATCGGGGCCATCGTACCGAGTAACCAACGGGAGGCGCAGTTGAGTTTCAGCCGCCCGTACCTGGAAAACTCCTATGTGCTGCTGACCCGCAAAGAGCCTGGAGCGCCCTTGAACCTGGAGCAGATGACGGGCAAGCGCCTGGCGGTGACCCAAGGTACCCCGCTGGTCGATACTTTGCGCAAGGACTATCCCCGGATTCAACTGGTGGAAACCGGCGATACCTTCAGGGCATCCGAGTTGCTCGCACAAGGGCAAGTGGACGGCGCCGTGAACACGCTGTTGATCGCCAACTATTTCCTGTCCTCGAAAGTTTTCCGGGACAAGCTGCAGATCACTACCACCATCGGCACCAGCCCGGCAACGTTCGCCCTGGCCACATCACGCCATGCCACCGAATTGAGCTCGATCCTCGACAAAGCGCTGCTCAGTATCGCCCCGGATGAAATGGGCGTGATCAACAGTCGCTGGCGCGGCTACACCGTCGAGTCCGACAGCTATTGGCGCAATTACAACCAACTGATTGCCAGGATCGTCATCGGTACCGGGTTGTTGCTCCTGGTTTCGCTGACCTGGAACGCCTACATGCGCCGCCAGATCAGGCAACGGAAAATGGCCGAGCGCGCCCTCAACGATCAGTTCGAGTTCATGCGCGCGCTGGTCAACGAAACGCCACACCCCATCTATGTACGCGATCGTAACGGCTTGCTGCAAACCTGCAATGACAGCTACCTGCAGACATTCGACGTCAAGCGAGAGGATGTCATCGGCAAAAGCGTGACTCAGATGAGCATGGCCCTGGCGCCCGAAGCAGCGCAGTACCATGCCGATTACCTGCGGGTGGTGGCTGAGGGCACGCCATTGATCCTGGACCGTTCGCTGCATATCTATGAGAGGAAGCTGACGATCTACCACTGGATCCTGCCCTACCGCGATTCCATCGGCGAAGTCCAGGGCATCATTGGCGGCTGGATCGACATCAGTGAACGGCGCCAGTTGTTTGATGAGCTGCGTGCTGCCAAAGAACGCGCCGATGAGGCCAACCGTGCCAAAAGCACCTTCCTTGCCACCATGAGCCACGAGATCCGCACGCCGATGAACGCCGTGATCGGCATGCTGGAACTGACGCTCAAGCGCGCCGACCAGGGGCATCTCGACCGTCCGGCGATAGAAGTCGCGTACAACTCGGCCAAGGATCTACTGGAGCTGATAGGCGATATTCTCGATATCGCGCGCATTGAGTCCGGGCGTCTGAGCCTGGCGCCGGAGCGCGTCAATCTGCGGGAAGTGATTGAGTCCGTGGTGCGTGTCTTCGATGGTCTAGCACGCCAGAAAACCCTCAGCCTGCTCTTGGAATTCAAGCCCGACCTGAACGACCTCGAAGTCTTGATAGACCCGCTGCGCTTCAAGCAAGTGCTGTCCAACCTCGTGAGCAACGCCATCAAGTTCACCGAACATGGACAGGTGAAGATCAAGGTGGAGGTGCAACCGAGCCAGACACCGGAACAGGTCGAACTGAAGCTGGTCGTGGAAGACACCGGCATAGGCATCAACCGCGACGACCAACTGCGCCTGTTCGAGCCATTCGCCCAGGCCGACAACTCCGGGCACCTGGCCAGAAGCGGCGCCGGCCTGGGCCTGGTGATCTGCCGCAGCCTCTGCGCAATGATGAACGGCCAGTTAAGCCTGAGCAGCGTGCCCATGGTCGGCACCCAGGTACACGTCAACCTGAAAATGCCGCGCCTGCATCCGGTCACGACCGTGGACAAGCATGCGCCAGCCAGGCCGGCCTCTACCCCGGTACTCAATGTGCTGGTGGTAGATGACCACCCGGCGAACCGCCTGCTGATGTGCCAGCAACTGGGCTACCTGGGCCATCAATTCACCGCCGCCGAGCACGGTGCCGCCGGGTTCCAGGCCTGGCGCCAGGAACAGTTCGATCTGGTGATCGCCGACTGCAACATGCCCATCATGAATGGCTACGAGTTAAGCCGTTCCATTCGTGAATACGAGCAACGCGAACAGTTGGCACCCTGCGTGGTACTGGGGTTTACCGCCAATGCCCAACCGGAAGAAAGACAACGCTGCGTGGAAGCGGGCATGGATGACTGCCTGTTCAAACCCATCAGTCTCACGATACTGGAGCGGCAACTGGCGCAGATCACACCGCAACCCACGAGCCAGCGGCTGGACCTGGAGTGCCTGGACGCGCTGACGGGAGGGGATCCGCAGCTGAGTCGACGGTTGCTCGAAGAACTGCTGACCAGCAGCGTTCATGATCGTCAGGCACTCATCGCGCTACTGGAGCGCAAGGCGTCATCCATGGACATCATCGAACAAGCCCACAAGATCAAGGGGGCCGCACGCATCGTTCAAGCCAATGCGTTGGCCGGGCAATGCGAAGCCCTGGAGCAAGCCTGCTCGCGCGACGACGATCGGCGAGTGGTCGAGGCGGGTATCAAATCCCTGGAAAAGCTCATGCTTGAGCTGGAACGGGCGCTACACGTTCAACTGCATGAACTGGACAGCCAATAGGAGGCACGGCTCGCCCAGTGTAGGAGCGAGCTTGCTCGCGAAAAACTCACAGGCACCGCGTTCATTCAGCAAGCACGCGTTATCGTTGACATTCTTCGCGAGCAAGCTCGCTCCTACAACGGCGGTGTACGCTTAACTGACTGGCATTCCCCGCGCGCTCAGCAATCGGTCAAGCGCAGGAAAATAGCCGCCAGCTGTTCGATACCTACTTGGTCCTGAGGCGTAAAACGAGCCAGCGACGGGCTGTCGAGATCAAGAACGCCAATCAATTGGCCGTTCTTGACCAGCGGCACCACCAATTCGCTGTTCGACGCGCTGTCACAGGCAATGTGCCCGGCAAACGCATGCACGTCTTCCACTCGCTGGGTCTGCCGGGTCGCGGCGGCGGCGCCACACACGCCACGCCCGAAAGGAATCCGCACACAGGCAATCTGGCCCTGGAATGGGCCAAGCACCAGCTCGTCATTACGATTGAGGTAGAAACCCGCCCAGTTCAGGTCGTCCAGTTGATTGAACAGGAACGCGGAGAATTGCGCGCTGTTGGCGATGAAATCCCGCTCATCGGCCAGCAGCGATTCCAGCTGCGCGCATAGCAAAGCATAGCCATCCAGGCCGGTGCCGGCCTGTTGCAAATCGATCATGGTTGACGCTCCAGCAATGTGAGACCCACCCAGTAACGGGCGAACTGATAGGCGCAGCGGCCATTGCGGTTACCGCGCCCGGTAGCCCAGCGCACGGCAAGAATGTCGAGCTGTTCATCGCGCTGCCACTGCAGGCCGGCCTTGCCTGCAAGCTCACCGATCCAGTGTTCCACCACATTCAGGAAGTGCTCCTGGGTGAACGGGTAGAACGACAGCCACAGGCCAAAACGGTCGGACAAGGCGATCTTGTCTTCCACCGCCTCGCTCGGGTGCAGTTCGCCATCCACGCGCTTCCAATTGTCGTTGTCACTCTGGTTCTCCGGCACCAGGTGACGGCGGTTGGAGGTGGCGTACAGCAACACGTTTTCCGGCGCCTGCTCCAGGGAGCCATCCAGTACACTCTTGAGCACACGATAGTCGCCTTCGCCTGCCTCGAACGACAGGTCGTCGCAGAACAGAATGAAACGCTGCGGCAGTTTGAGCAGTTGCTCGACCACGCGCGGCAGGTCGGCCAGGTGGTCACGCTCGATTTCGATCAGGCGCAGGCCGGCCTTGGCATGCTGGGCGAGCAAGGCGCGGACCATGGAGGACTTGCCGGTACCACGCGAACCCCAAAGCAGCGCATGGTTGGCGGGTAAGCCGTCAAGAAACTGCTGGGTGTTACGCGCCAGCGTTTCTCGTTGCTTGTCGACGCCGATCAGGTCCGACAGGCGCATGTCCAGGCTGACTTGCAGCGGCAACAGGAAGCCTGTGCGGCCTTCGCGCTGCCAGCGTGCGGCCAGGCAGTGATTCCAGTCAATGGCTTGGCGCGGAGCGGGTAGCAGGGGTTCCAGGCGCGCGAGCACTGCGTCAGCCCGTTCAAGAAAGGCATTCAATCGAGAATCCACATCTATTCCTCTGGCAAGTTCTTGTAAAAGATGGCGTATTGGCAACCCTGTGGCAGACCGCACATGGCTGCGAAATTCGATTCATGCCGGGCAAGTCAGCATTGGTGGATGTTCAGCTATGCTTGCCGGGCGAAGGGAAACGTGAAGTGGTTCAACACTCGATGGATATCAAGTTCGCCCACCGCTTGTCTTATAAACAAGCCAGATTGACTGTGCTGGTCGGTTTCGTCTTGGGAACCTTGCTC
The DNA here is from genome assembly GCF_900004865.1 of Pseudomonas sp. 37 R 15. Taxonomy (NCBI): domain Bacteria; kingdom Pseudomonadati; phylum Pseudomonadota; class Gammaproteobacteria; order Pseudomonadales; family Pseudomonadaceae; genus Pseudomonas; species Pseudomonas sp. 37 R 15. The sequence continues at coordinate 108,057 of NZ_CVTV01000008.1, forward strand.
AGTCTTATCCAAATCGGCATTGATTATGCCAGCGAAGACGCATCCATCAACCGTGAAATACGCTCGCTGATCGAAATCAGCCACAACCCCGCCTCGCGCATCGCCTATAACATCGATGCCGAACTCGCCCAGGAACTGACCCTGGGCCTGCTGCATTCCCCTGCCATTGTTCACGCCCAGTTGATCGATAACAACGGCGTGGTGCTGGCCGACGTGGACCGGCCGCGCAAGGAAGGCCATTATCGGCCCGTCAGCGATTTTCTGTTTGGCGCCAACCGTCAATTCGAAGACCGTCTGTACCTCAGCCACATGCCCAACGAATCCCTCGGCGTGCTGCGCCTTGATGTAGACACCTACGCGTTTGGCAGCCGCTTCCTGCGCCGCGCCGAGGTCACGCTGCTCAACGGCTTTATCCGCAGCCTGCTGCTGACCGGGATCCTGCTGGGCCTGTTCTACGTCATGCTCACCCAACCGCTGGTGCGCATTATTCGAGCGTTGAGCACACGCAGACAGGCGCGCCTGGACTGCCCGCCGGGGCATGAGCATGACGAAATCGGCGTGCTGGTCAACGTTGCCAACCAGCAGTTCGAAAACATGGAAACCGAGATTCAGCAGCGTCGCCATGCCGAGGATCGTCTCACCCAATACCTGGGCCAGCTCGAAGACATCGTTTCTGCGCGCACCCTCGAACTCAAGACCAGCAACCAACGCTTGAGCCAGTTCAATGATGAACTGGAGGCGGCCAGATTGACCGCACTGGAAATGGCCCAGGCGCGGGCGGCGTTCCTGGCCAATATGAGCCATGAAATCCGCACCCCGCTCAATGGCCTGCTGGGCATGATTGCCCTGTCGCTGGACAGCACGCTCAACGCCGAGCAGCGCCAGCAACTGTCCATCGCCCACGACTCCGGCAAAGTCCTGGTGGAATTGCTCAACGATATCCTCGACCTGTCCAAGTTCGACGCGGGTCAACTGGAGCTTGAGCGTATCCCGTTCGACCTCGGCTCACTGGTGGAAGATACCGCCAACCTGTTGTCGCAAAACGCCGCGCCCAGTGTGGAACTGACCTGCCTGATCGACCCGCTGTTTCCTGCCCAGGTGATTGGCGACTCGACGCGGGTACGGCAAATCGTCAGTAACCTGCTGTCCAATGCCTTGAAGTTCACCCGTTTCGGCCGCGTGGATGTGCGCCTGAGCCAACACGGCGATGGAGTACGCATCGAGGTCTGCGATACCGGCATCGGCATTGCGCAGGACGCGCAGGTCAAGATTTTCCAGCCGTTTACCCAGGCCGGCGCCGGTATCACGCGCCAATTTGGCGGCACGGGCCTGGGGCTCGCATTGACCCATAACCTGTGCGAGGCCATGCAGGGCCGCTTGAGCATCAGTTCGGAGGTCGGCTTCGGCAGCCAGTTCTGCGTTGACCTCCCGCTCCCCACCCACTTGCCGGCGGTGGCTCAAGTGCCATTGGCGGGGGATGTGATCGTCATTACCAACCAAAGCAGTGGCCTGGGAGAGTTGCTCACCACGCTGCTGCCCCACTGGGGGTTGACGCCGCGTTGTTATTCCATGGAAGACGACCTGAGCGGCCAGCATCCCGACCTGTTGATCACCGATTGCCCGGAGTGCCTGTTCCGCCTGCGGCCGGGCATCACCGCGCCGATCCTGGTAGTGACGGCCTACGGCAACTTCATGCCTGGCGAGGAAGTCGCGACCCTGGCACCGCTGCAACAGCAAGCCCGCCCGTTGAGCCGTAACGCGCTGTATCAGATCCTGCAGCGTAATTTGCACAGCGACACGCAACTGATCCCGGACCCGGTCCGAATCGACGTCACATCCCTCAGCCATCGCGCGCGCATCCTGCTGGTGGAGGACAACCCGGTCAATCAACTGGTGGCCAAAGGCATGCTCGGCAAGCTCGGCTGCGAGGTCATTGTGGCCGCCCATGGTGGCGAAGCCCTCAAATGTCTTGAGGACCAGCGTTTCGATATGGTGTTGATGGACTGCAACATGCCCGTGATGAACGGCTACGAAGCGAGCCGGCAGATTCGCCAGAGCGGTCGCTGGCCAGACCTGCCGATCGTTGCCTTGACCGCCAACGCCCTGTCCGAGGAACGAGAGCGTTGCCGTGCGGCGGGGATGAATGATTACCTGGCCAAGCCGTTTCGCCGGGAGGAACTCAAGGCCCTGCTGGACCTGTGGGTGCCTGAGACGACAAACCTCTGACGTGGGCCGGCATCGGTCATTTGAGCAGCGCTTCGATCTCCTGGCTCAGATCCTGAGGCTTGGTGGTCGGTGCAAAACGCTTGACCTGCCTGCCATCACGCCCGATGAGGAACTTGGTGAAATTCCACTTGATATGCTTCGAACCCAGCAGCCCCGGTGCCTGCTTTTTCAGCTGCACGAACAGCGGGTGGGCGTCGCTGCCGTTGACGTCGATCTTTTTGAACAAAGGAAAACTGACGCCGAAGTTCAGCTCGCAGAACTCGGCTATCGCGCCTTCATTGCCCGGCTCCTGCTTGCCGAACTGATTGCACGGAAAACCCAGCACCACCAGGCCCTGGTCCTTGTATTGCTGCCAGAGTTGTTCCAAGCCCTTGTACTGCGGGGTGAAACCACATTTGCTGGCGGTGTTGACCACCAGGATGGCCTTGCCGGCAAAATCGGCCAAGGTCTTTTGCTCACCCTTGATCGTGGTGCAAGGGATGCTCAGCAGGTTGTCGCTCATGGCAGTGACTCTGGCAAAGGGGAAGCAGAAAGATAGTACGCAATTGAATTGTGTACAAACTAATAAGCGGGAATGATGACGTGCCATAAACCCAGGATTCCATGTGGGAGCGGGCTTGCCCCCGATAGCGGCGTGTCAGCCCATACACAGGTTGATTGACACACCGCCCCTCCCACATGTTGGCCAAACACGTGCTTTCTCAGCGCGGCACCAGATCCAGGCAAACGGAGTTGATGCAGTAACGCAGGCCGGTTGGCGGCGGGCCGTCCGGGAACACATGCCCCAGGTGTGCATCGCATTTGGCGCAGGTGACTTCGGTGCGGATCATACCGTGGCTGACATCGCGGATCTCGACCATGGCACTGTCGGCAATCGGCTCGTAGAAGCTGGGCCAGCCGCAGCCTGAATCGAACTTGGCGGTGGAATCGAACAGCGGCTCATTGCAGCAAATGCAGTGATACACACCGTCGGTCTTGGTTTCGTTGTACTTGCCGCTGAAAGGTCGCTCGGTGCCCTTGAGACGGCACACGTTGTACTGCTCCGGATCGAGCATGGCTTTCCATTCTTCAACGGTTTTCTGCAGCTTTTCCATGGGTACACCTCGGCAACTGAAAAACCCTGATCTGTGTCTTTTCCGTGGATCAGGCGGCACGTATGATTGCGCCTCTTCAAAACGCCAGTCTGGCACCCGCGCCACCGGCATTCAAACGTATTTAAGGTGCGGGCCGCGCAGGATTCACAGTACGGTAGTGCCCACGCCGTCTGGATCGTTCATTTTCAGGATCACATCGCCATGCAGGTCAGCAAATCGAACAAGCTCGCCAACGTCTGCTACGACATTCGCGGCCCGGTGCTCAAGCACGCCAAACGCCTGGAAGAGGAAGGCCACCGCATCCTCAAGTTGAACATCGGCAATCCGGCGCCCTTTGGTTTCGAAGCGCCCGACGAAATCCTCCAGGACGTGATCCGCAACCTGCCCACGGCCCAGGGCTACAGCGACTCCAAAGGCCTGTTCAGCGCACGCAAGGCGGTGATGCAGTATTACCAGCAGAAGCAGGTAGAAGGCGTAGGGATTGAAGACATCTACCTGGGCAATGGCGTGTCCGAGCTGATCGTGATGTCGCTGCAGGCCCTGCTCAACAACGGCGACGAAGTGCTGGTACCCGCACCGGACTACCCGTTGTGGACCGCCGCCGTGACCCTGGCCGGTGGCCACCCGGTGCATTACCTCTGCGACGAAGGTGCCGACTGGTTCCCTGACCTGGCCGATATCAAGGCCAAGATCACCCCGAACACAAAGGCCCTGGTGATCATCAACCCGAACAACCCCACCGGCGCCGTGTATTCCAGGGAAGTGCTGCAGGGCATGCTTGAACTGGCGCGCCAACACAACCTCGTGGTGTTCTCCGACGAGATCTACGACAAGATCCTCTACGATGACGCCGTCCACGTGTGCACCGCCTCCCTGGCACCCGACCTGCTGTGCCTGACCTTCAACGGTTTGTCCAAGTCCTACCGTGTGGCGGGCTTCCGCTCCGGCTGGATCGCCATTTCCGGGCCCAAGCACAACGCCCAGAGCTATATCGAAGGCATCGATATGCTGGCCAACATGCGCCTGTGCGCCAACGTGCCGAGCCAGCACGCGATCCAGACCGCCCTCGGCGGCTACCAGAGCATCAACGACCTGGTCCTGCCGCAGGGTCGCCTGCTGGAGCAACGTAACCGTACCTGGGAGCTGCTCAACGCAATCCCGGGCGTCAGTTGCGTGAAGCCCATGGGGGCGTTGTACGCTTTCCCGCGGATTGACCCGAAAGTCTGCCCGATCCTCAACGACGAAAAATTCGTGCTCGACCTGCTGCTGTCGGAAAAGCTGCTGGTAGTCCAAGGCACCGCGTTCAACTGGCCGTGGCCAGACCACTTCCGCGTGGTGACGTTACCGCGCGTGGATGAACTGGATATGGCCATCGGTCGCATCGGCAACTTCCTGAAGTCCTATCGCCAGTAAGGGAAATGCGGCAGTACGACCTTCATTTGGTCGTACAGCGATTATCTGGCAACACTTCTTTGGCAAGGCGGGGCTCGGACCGAACGATGGCGTCGCGCCAGCCGCCCTGCCCCAGTGTTAACGGGCTGTACGACCCGCTTGGCGGCTAATCGACAGGGGATTCGTTGTGGGAAAATCCCTTCAAGGCGCTACATTTTCGCTGTAGGACACAGTTTGAAATAGTCGCTCGGTTGAATCACCCCAGGCCGCACCTTATATACCCCGCAGTAAGCGACATATTAAGCATGAGGAGAATTCTACAACCATGATGCGCATCCTGCTGTTCTTGGCCACTAACCTGGCAGTCGTACTGATTGCCAGCGTCACCCTGAGCCTTTTTGGCTTCAATGGGTTCATGGCGGCCAACGGGGTTGATCTGAACCTCAATCAGCTGCTGATTTTCTGTGCGGTCTTTGGTTTTGCCGGTTCGCTGTTCTCGCTGTTCATCTCCAAGTGGATGGCGAAAATGAGCACCAGTACCCAGATCATCACTCAACCACGCACCCGCCATGAACAATGGCTGATGCAAACCGTGGAGCAGTTGTCTCAAGAAGCAGGCATCAAAATGCCCGAGGTGGGGATTTTCCCTGCCTATGAGGCCAACGCCTTCGCCACCGGCTGGAACAAGAACGACGCACTGGTCGCCGTCAGCCAGGGCCTGCTGGAGCGTTTCTCGCCGGACGAAGTCAAAGCGGTGCTTGCACACGAGATCGGCCACGTGGCCAACGGCGACATGGTCACCCTCGCACTGGTACAGGGCGTGGTGAACACCTTCGTGATGTTCTTTGCACGGATCATCGGCAACTTCGTCGACAAGGTGATCTTCAAGAACGAAGAAGGTCGCGGTATCGCCTACTTCGTGGCAACCATCTTCGCCGAGCTGGTGCTGGGCTTCCTGGCAAGCGCCATCGTGATGTGGTTCTCGCGTAAACGTGAGTTCCGCGCAGACGAAGCCGGCGCACGCCTGGCGGGCACCAGCGCGATGATCGGCGCACTGCAGCGCCTGCGCTCCGAACAAGGTCTGCCGGTGCATATGCCGGACAGCCTGACCGCCTTCGGTATCAACGGCGGCATCAAGCAAGGCCTGGCGCGCATGTTCATGAGCCACCCACCGCTGGAAGAGCGGATTGACGCCTTGCGTCGTCGCGGCTGACAGCATCGGGCAAGACAAAAGGGGCGATTGAATCGCCCCTTTTTTGTGGGCGCGATTCAGGCCTTGGTCAACCGGTAAACTCGCTCGTCAAGGCGGGTGACACCTTCCTGAACAAACTTCCAGCTTTCGCCGAGAATGTCCTTTTCTTCGAGCCTGTCCAATGCCCAATGCCCACCCAGCAACACGCGCACTTCTTCATCGCTGACCGCAAAGGGCGGGCCGGCCTTTTGCACCTGGTCGTAATCGAGCGTAACCAACAGGCCCTTGGCGCCACGGTCCAGCAAGGCATTGAGGCGCTCGGCGTATTGAGCTCGCATCAACGGCGGCAACGCGATCAACGCTGCGCGGTCATACAGGCCGCTGCAATCAGCGACTGCCTGCGCATCGAGGTCGAAGATATCGCCACACCACACTTCGATCAGGCGCGTCTGGTACACCTTGAAATCGCCCCGTCTGCTGATCTGCGGCGCCAACCCCTGCTCGTTGAAAAACGTCTCAACCGCCTGCTCGGACAGTTCCACCCCCATCACGTGGTAGCCCTGACTGGCCAGCCATACCAGATCAAGGCTTTTGCCACACAACGGAACCAGCACCTTGGCCCCGTCCGCCAACCCTAACTGCGGCCAATGCCGCTGCAGATAGGGGTTAACCTCGGGCAAATGAAAGCCGATCTGGTTGCGTGCCCAACGCTCCTGCCAAAACTTGGGTTCCATGAATCACTCCGAAAATTCGATCAAAAAGCGTTAAAACTTATATTGGATTTTGATCGATGAACTGATTGAAGATGGGCCTATGTTAACGCCCAGGACCCTCCTTATGCTCCCCAGCCTGTTTATCTCCCACGGTTCACCCATGCTCGCCCTGCAACCCGGCGCGAGCGGCCCGGCGTTGCAACGCCTGGCGGCCGAGCTGCCCCGCCCACAGGCGATCGTGGTGGTATCGGCGCATTGGGAAAGCCAGGAGTTGCTGGTCAGCGGCGGCAGCGCACCCCAGACCTGGCATGACTTTGGGGGTTTCCCTCGCGAGCTGTTTGCCGTGCAGTATCCCGCGCCGGGCGAGCCACGGCTGGCCGCTGAAATCGTCGAACTGCTGCATGCCGATGGCCTAAGTGCGCACATCGATGAGCGCCGCCCATTCGACCATGGCACCTGGGTGCCCCTGTCACTGATGTACCCGGCGGCGGATATCCCGGTGGTGCAAGTGTCGCTGCCCAGCCGCATGGGCCCGGCCCTGCAGAGCCGGGTCGGGCAGGCGCTCGCCGGCCTGCGCGAGCAAGGTGTGTTGTTGATCGGCTCCGGCAGTATCACCCATAACCTGGGAGAGTTGGATTGGCGCGCAGGGCCTGAGACCATCACGCCATGGGCGCTGGAGTTTCGCAACTGGGTCGTCGACAAGCTGGCGGCCAATGACGACGCAGCCTTGCATGACTATCGCCGCCAGGCACCACACGCCGTGCGCAGCCATCCCAGCGATGAGCACTTGCTGCCGCTGTACTTCGCGCGGGGGGTGGGCGGAGATTTCAGCGTGGCGCATCAGGGCTTCACGCTGGGTGCCCTTGGAATGGATATCTATCGTTTTGGCTGACGCAGTCCCTCTCACCAGAACCGAGTGCCGGCCATAAATCCCAGGCAAAAAAAATCCCCGAACCAGTCGGGGATTTTTTATGTGCGATCAATCAGCCTGGAGGCGGATCAATCTTCGCGATAGCGACGCAGCTTCAACTGCTTACCGGCAACACGAGTGTCTTTCAACTTGGCCAGCAGTTTTTCCAGACCGTCTTCCGGCAGCTCCACCAGGGAGAAGCTGTCACGCACCTGGATGCGACCGATGGCTTCACGTGCCAGGCCACCCTCGTTGAGGATAGCGCCCAGCAGGTTCTTAGCCGCGATACCGTCACGCGCGCCCAGCGCGGTACGGCAACGAGCACGACCTTCGGCCAATGGAACCGGAGCACGACGCTCACGATCGCCACGGTCCGGACGGTCGCCGGTACGCTCTGGACGATCACCGCGTGGCGCGTTGTTCGGCACCAGTGGGCGTTCCTTCTCGATGGCCGCCAGGGTCAGGGCTTGACCGTTGGTGGCTTTGCGCAGCAACGCCGCAGCCAGGGCACGCGGGGTGCAACCGATATCGGCGGTCAGGCGGTCAAGCAGGTCGCCGTGGGTCGATTCAGCGTCAGCCACCAAGGGTGCCAGGCTGTTGGTCAATTTCTTGATGCGAGCATCGAGAACAGCCTGGGCATCCGGCAGGCGCACTTCGGCAACTTTCTGCCCGGTCACACGCTCGATCACTTGCAGCATGCGGCGCTCACGTGGCGTCACCAGCAGCAGTGCACGACCTTCGCGACCGGCACGGCCGGTACGGCCGATACGGTGAACGTAGGATTCAGGATCGTACGGCATGTCAACGTTGAACACGTGGGTGATACGTGGAACGTCGAGACCACGGGCAGCAACGTCGGTCGCCACAACGATGTCCAGGCGGCCATCCTTGAGGGAGTCGATGACGCGCTCACGCTGGTTCTGGGCGATGTCACCGTTCAGCGCAGCGGCCTTGTAGCCTTTGGCTTCCAGGGCGCTGGCCAGGTCCAGGGTCGCTTGCTTGGTGCGCACGAACATGATCAGGGCGTCGAAGTCTTCGACTTCCAGCAGGCTCAATACAGCCGAGGTCTTCTGGTCAGCGTGAACCAACAGGTGAGCCTGTTCGATCGCGGTAACGGTCTGGGTCTTGGTCTGGATCTTGACGTGTTGCGGATCGCGCAGATGGCGTTCGGCAATGGCACGGATCGACTGCGGCAGGGTGGCCGAGAACAGCACGGTCTGACGGGTCGGTGGCAGTGCCTTGAAGATGACTTCCAGGTCGTCCATGAAGCCCAGTTTCAACATTTCGTCGGCTTCGTCCAGAACCAGGTGGTTCACGGTCGACAGGACTTTCTCGTCACGACGCAGGTGGTCGCACAGACGGCCCGGGGTGGCGACAACGATCTGTGCGCCGTTACGGATGGCTTTCAGTTGTGGGCCCATGGGCGCGCCGCCGTAAACGGCCACAACGGTTACACCTGGCATTTGCTTGGCGTAGGTTTCGAAAGCGGTTGCTACTTGCAGCGCCAACTCACGGGTTGGCGCCAGGATCAGGGCTTGCGGCTCGCGCTTGGCAGGATCGATGCAGTGCAGGATAGGCAGGGCGAACGCGGCGGTTTTACCGGTACCGGTTTGCGCCTGGCCAATCATGTCCTGGCCGGCCATGATGATCGGGATCGATTGCTGCTGAATAGCCGAAGGTTCTTCGTAGCCAGTCGCGATGACAGCGGCGAGAATGTTCGGATTAAGATTAAAAGCGGCGAAGCCGCCGGTTTCCTGGGTCATGGGTCTGCCTCTAAGTGCATCCGCAAAGACCCATGCTCCAAAGCTGCGCATGCCGTGTTGAGACTCAAGAGTCGCCCTGGCTGCTTTGTCGGCGGGGATTTGCGAAAACGAATGAATGAAAAAGATTCGTCAAGGGAGAGTCCGCTGTGCGGACGTGCAGCCGAAGCTGACTTCGGGGAATTGCGCTACCTAAACGCGGCCCGGTTAAAGGCCGGCGCGCACTATACCGGAAATAGCTGAAAAAGGGAGCTTTTTTTATCGCAAAGCACTGAGAAACCGTGCTGTGTCACAGCCTTTGCAGATAAGTGCGCCAGGGTCTATTTTTCAAAAGCCCGGCCCTGTTGGTCATCACGCTTAAACGGTTCACCTGCCCAGACCGGTCCTTTGGTCTGAAACCTTACCCGCGCCCGAGGGCACACCCGATGAATCAAGCCAGCACCAGCCGCGTCAGCCGTGAACTCCAGGGTCATGTCCTGCTGTTGGGGCTGGATCGAGTGGCCAAGCGCAATGCTTTCGACCTGGACCTGCTTAATGAACTGAGCATGGCCTATGGCGATTTTGATCGAAACGATGACGCGCGGGTTGCCGTGGTGTTTGCCCATGGCGACCACTTCACCGCCGGGCTCGACCTGGCCAATGTCAGCGGCGTAATGGCCGGGGGCTGGCAACCGCCCCTGGGCGGCTGCGATCCCTGGGGCGTGTTCGCAGGCCCCAGGGTCAATAAGCCGGTGATCGTTGCCGTCCACGGCTACTGCCTGACCATCGGCATCGAACTGATGCTGGCAGCGGATATCAACCTTTGCGCCAGCAACACTCGCTTCGCGCAGATGGAAGTGCAGCGTGGGATCTTTCCGTTCGGCGGCGCGACGTTACGCTTTCATCAGATCGCCGGCTGGGGCAACGCGATGCGCTGGTTGCTGACCGGCGATGAATTTGACGCCCATGAAGCCCTGCGCCTGGGCCTGGTGCAGGAAGTGATGGCCAGCGAAGACTTGCTGCCGCGCGCCATCGAGTTGGCCAATCGCATCGCACGCCAGGCTCCGCTTGGGGTGCAGGCAACGCTGATGTCGGCGCGATTGGCACGCAAGGAAGGTGAGACCGTGGCGGCGGCCGCACTGCCGCCGATGGTGGATAAATTGCTCAACAGTGAGGATGCCAAGGAAGGCGTGCGGGCGATGATCGAGAAGCGGCCGGGGGTGTTCAAAGGTATTTGAATGTAGACAGTGATGACCTCATCGGGGGCAAGCCCCCTCCCACACTTGAATGTATTCACAAACCAAAAAATGTGGGAGGGGGCTTGCCCCCGACGGCGCCAGAGCAGACGACTTAAGTCGCCGGCCGAATCGCCTTGATCAACGCCTGCAACGAATAACCCAGACGCGGCGCCAAGGCTTCGGCACGAACCACCAGCGCATCCAGGTCCAGTTCCTGATCCAGCTCCGAAGGCACCAGCAGAATCACGTTGCCCTCCTTCACCGGCAGTTCCCAGTAATGCCGGTGATACAACCCGCGCAACAATGCCGCGCCCAGCGGCTTGCCGTCATCGGTGGCCCACTGGTTGATCACCAGCCAGCCGCCGGGGTTGAGCTTCTTCTGGCAGTTTTCGAGGAACGTCCAGGCCAGGTGGCCGACGCCCGGCCCCACATCGGTGTACAGGTCGACGAAGATCAGATCGGCCAGTTCGGCGCTATCGAGCAATTGCAGGGCATCGCCGATGCGAATATACAGGCGCGGATCATCGTCCAGTCCCAAATACTCCATCGCCAGGCGCGGTACGTCGGGGCGCAGCTCGATGGCTTCAACATCGTCAAGCGTCAGGAACTTGAGGCATGCCTGGGTCAGCGTGCCGGCGCCCAGGCCGAGGAACAGCGCACTTTCCGGCTGCTGATGGCACAACGCCCCGATCAACATGGCGCGGGTGTAGTCGTACTCCAGCCAGCTCGGGTCGGCGGTAAACACGCAACTTTGCTCAATGGCGTCGCCAAATTCGAGAAAACGGTAATCGGCCACTTCCAGCACACGGATCATGCCGAAATCATCATGGACTTCGGCCAGCAGGCGCTCGACACGCTCCTCGCTCATCACTACTCCTAACGGGTTGCTGTACAGCAAAGTGCGCGATTGTCAGCCAGTGAAGCCAGCAGGTCACGCACTAATTGCTGCTAACATTGACGTCCGAACCTCAACCTACCCAACGAGTGCATGATGAGCCAACCCTGGAGCCCCGACAGCTGGCGTGCCCTGCCGATCCAGCAACAACCCCGTTATCCGGATGCCGCACACCTGCTGCAAGTGGAGCAGAGCCTGGCCAGTTACCCGCCGCTGGTGTTTGCCGGGGAAGCCCGCGAATTGCGGCGTCAGTTTGCCGAAGTGACCCAGGGTCGCGCCTTCCTGCTGCAAGGCGGGGACTGCGCCGAGAGCTTTGCCGAGTTCTCCGCCGCGAAAATCCGTGACACCTTCAAAGTGCTGCTGCAGATGGCGATTGTCATGACCTTCGCCGCTGGCTGCCCGGTGGTCAAAGTCGGGCGCATGGCCGGCCAGTTCGCCAAGCCGCGCTCGTCCAACGATGAAACCATTGACGGCATCACCCTGCCCGCCTACCGCGGCGATATCGTCAATGGCATCGGCTTCGACGAAAAGAGCCGCGTACCGGACCCGGACCGCCTGCTGCAGAGCTACCACCAGTCCACCGCCACCTTCAACCTGCTGCGCGCTTTTGCCCAGGGTGGCTTCGCCGATCTGCACCAGGTGCACCAGTGGAACCTGGACTTTATTGCCAACTCCGCGTTGGCCGAGAAGTACAGCCAACTGGCCGACCGCATCGACGAAACCCTGGCCTTCATGCGCGCCTGCGGCATGGACGATTCGCCGCAACTGCGCGAGACCAGCTTCTTCACCGCTCATGAAGCGTTGCTGCTCAACTATGAGGAAGCCTTCGTACGTCGTGACAGCCTGACCAACGACTACTACGCTTGCTCGGCCCATATGCTCTGGATTGGCGACCGTACCCGTCAGTTGGATGGCGCCCATGTCGAGTTTCTGCGCGGGGTGAACAACCCGATCGGGGTCAAGGTCGGCCCGAGCATGAACCCGGACGACCTGATCCGTCTGATCGACATTCTCAACCCGGACAACGACCCTGGCCGCTTGAACCTGATCGCGCGCATGGGTGCCAATAAAGTTGGCGACCACCTGCCAGGGCTGATTCGCGCCGTGCAGCGCGAAGGCAAGCAAGTGCTGTGGAGCTCCGACCCGATGCATGGCAACACCATCAAGGCCAGCAGCGGTTACAAGACCCGCGACTTCGCGCAGATCCTTGGCGAAGTGAAGGAGTTCTTCCAGGTACACCAGGCTGAAGGCAGCTATGCCGGCGGCATTCATATCGAGATGACCGGGCAGAACGTCACCGAATGCATCGGTGGCGCGCGGCCGATCACCGAGGACGGTTTGTCGGACCGTTATCACACCCACTGCGACCCGCGGATGAACGCCGATCAGTCGCTGGAACTGGCGTTCCTGATTGCCGAAACCTTGAAACAGGTCAAGCGCTAGATTGTTGTCGACTGGACTGACGCCAATCGGGGGCAAGCCCCCTCCCACATGTGGAGCGTATTCCCCTGTGGGAGGGGGCCTGCCCCCGATGGCGCCCTAAAGCCCAGCATCCATCTTGAGCATTGCCAAGCGTAATCGCGCAGCACTGGCCCGCTGGCAATTGAGCTTGACCTGCTGTAGCCCCAGCCAATCGGCCATCTGCCGCAGGTTCAGCGCCAACGCCAACATGCCCGGCTCATCCAGGCCCTGCTCTTGCTCGTGCACCGCATGCACCGCCAGGCAGCCGTTGGCCCGTTCGGCGCGCAAATCAATGCGCGCAGCGATCCGCTCGTTGTGCAAAAACGGCAGGACGTAGTAGCCGTACACCCGCTTGTGTTGTGGGGTATAAATTTCCAGCCGGTAACGGAAATCGAACAGGCGCTCGGTACGGGCACGCTCCCAGATCAACGAATCAAAGGGCGACAGCAATGCGCTGGTCGGCACGTTGCGTGGCACTTTCGGCTCGGGCAGGCAATACGCCGACTGCTTCCAGCCCTGTACCTGGCAACTCAGCAATTGGCCTTCCTCGACCAACTCGGCCAGGCGCTGGCGGCTGTCGACGGGATCGAGGCGGAAGTAATCGCGCAGGTCTTTTTCAGTGGCCACGCCCAGTGCGCTGGCGCTGTGCAACAACAAGCCGCGCAGGGCCTCGTCGTCGCTCACGAAGGTTTGAAGGATATCGCCGGGGATCACCCGCTCCGGCAAATCGTATAGGCGTTCAAACCCTCGCCGCCCCGCCACGGTCACCAGACCGGCCGCGAACAGCCATTCCAGCGCATGTTTCTCATCACTCCAATCCCACCAGGGCCCGGCGCGCTCCTCACGGGTCGACAGACTGCCCGCACCTAATGCGCCGCGCTGTTCGACGGCCTGCAGAACGCGCTGGACAGTGTCCTGCCGCTCACGCCCGAACCGCGCCATTTGCGCGTAAATACCCTGCCCCTGTCTGGCCCGCTCCATGCGCCAGCGCATCAAGGGGTACATCGCCATGGGCAGCAACGAGGCCTCATGCCCCCAGTATTCAAACATCGTACGTCGCCGCCCCTGGCTCCAGGCGGCCTGTTCGAGCATCAAGGGGGAATAATTGCCCAGTCGAGAAAACAGCGGCAGGTAATGGGAACGCACCAGCGCATTCACCGAGTCGATCTGCAGCACGCCGAGACGTTCGATCAGGCGGTTGAGGTGTGCGGCTTTTATCTGCACCGGCGGCTGGCGCCCGGAAAACCCCTGGGCCGCCAGCGCCATGCGGCGTGCCTGCTTGAGGGAAAAGGAGAGGATGGCGGGCATGGATAGCTCCTTGAATGCTCGCACCTACCCTACTGCATCCCCGGTCACTTGCGCAGCGGGTCATCCCAGAAATGCCGGTGGATCTCCTGCTCCACGTCGATACGGTTGAGCCCGATATCCTTGAGCGCATCATCACTCATGCCCGCCAGCATCCGGCGTTCGCGATGCAACGCCGGCCAACGCGAAATAATGTGAAGAAGCCCTGACAACGGCGACCGTGCCATCGCCCCATGATCTTTTTGACCTTTCATCTTCTCGCCCTCCAGTGGGGATGACGCGAGTGTGTGCCTGGGCCTATGATCAATCCAACGAATGTTTCTTATGTAACACATCTCGGAGATTGATCAATTGTCGACTTACCCGAGCATCGACACGGAAGTGCTGCGCACCTTCGTCGCCATCGCCGATCAGGGCGGCTTTACCCGAGCCGGGGAGCTGGTCAACCGCACTCAATCGGCGGTGAGCATGCAGATCAAACGCCTGGAAGAGGACGTGCTGCAACGCAAGCTGTTCGAGCGCGACGGCCGTCAGGTGCGGCTGACGCCTGAGGGCCAGGTGTTGCTGGGGTATGCGCGGCGTATCCTGAAACTGCACAGCGAGGTCTTCAACACCCTGCGCGAGCCGCATATGGTGGGGTTGGTGCGCATCGGCACGCCGGACGATTACGTGATGCGCTTTCTGCCGGGCATTCTCAAGCAGTTCTCCAAGGCCTACCCGCTGATCCAGATCGAGTTGCACTGCGAGTCGTCATCGGTGCTGATGCAGCGACGGGACCTGGCATTGACCGTCATCAGCCGCGAGCCCGGCAACGATCTCGGTGAATTCCTGCGCACTGAACGCATGGTGTGGGCCGCAGCGCCGTGTTTTTGCGTAGACGAGCACGAGGCCCTGCCGCTGGCGGTTTCCGGCGGCGACTGCCTCTACACGCAGTGGGCCCAGACCGCGCTGGATATGGCTGGACGGGATTATCGCCTGGCTTATCACAGCTCCAATGGCGCGGCGATCCTGGCGGTGGTCAGTGCCGGCCTGGCCGCGATGGTCAGCATGGAAAGCCTGGTGTCCCAAGACCTGCGCGTGCTGGGCAGCGACGAAGGCTTCCCGCCCTTGCCGTCGATGAATCTGCGCTTGTTGCGCAACCCGCAAATGACGTCGCCCATCACCGAATGCCTGGCCGAGTACATTCTCGAAGGGTTCAGACTTTAAATGTCAGCATCACCGCGCACACCGCCAGAAAACCGCAGAACAGGCCACGCAACACCCGCTCGGGCAGCGCATGAGCGACTTTCACGCCCCAACTGATACTGAGCAGGCCGCCCACCGCCAAAGGCACGCCGATCAGCCAGTCCACTTCGTGATGCCAGGCGTAAGTGACCAGGGTCACGCCGGTGCTGGGCAGCGCCAGCGCAAGGGACAAGCCTTGGGCGACCACCTGGCTGGTGCCGAAAACACTGGTAAGCACCGGCGTGGCTACCACCGCGCCCCCGACACCGAACAATCCGCCCATGGCGCCTGAGGCTGCGCCGAGTACGCCCAGCCACGGCCAGGAATAGCGCATTTGCGCCGTCGGCGGTGCATTACGGGTGAACATGCGCAACAGATTATAGGCTGCCAGTACCACCAAAAAGACGATAAACCCGATCCGCATCGCGCCGGCATCCAGGCCTACCGCCCAGATCGAACCCAGCCAGGCAAAACTGAACCCCATCACACCCAGCGGCAAGGCATGGCGCAGCTCAATGCGGTTGCGCTGGTGATACCGCCACAGGGCCAGCATCACGTTGGGGACCACCATCACCAGCGCGGTGCCTTGAGCGATCTGCTGATCGAGCCCGAACAGCACACCCAGCACGGGGATGGCGATCAGCCCACCGCCAATGCCAAACAAGCCGCCTACTGTGCCAAGGGCCGCGCCCAATACCAGGTACATCGCTAAATCCAACACCGCTCGTTACTCCACAAACCCTGAGTCTTGCATGCTACGCAGTCGGCTATGGCGCGCAAAGGCACAGCAACGCACAATGGCTGTGCCAAACTCGCACAAGCACGGCCCCATGAATCCCAATACGTTGACCGACCAACTGAGCCTGTTTCTCGATGTGCTGGAAAGCGGCAGCTTTTCCGCCGCTGCGCGCCGCCGTCCGCTGACCCCCTCGGCAGTGGCGCGGCGTATCGACAGCCTGGAAAACTCAGTCGGCAGCCGCCTGTTCCAGCGCAGCACCCATGCCGTGGTCCCCACCCCGGCCGGCCTGGCCTTCGCCGAGCGGGCGCGACGAATTGTCGGTGAATTGCAGCTGGCGCGCGCCGAAGCCGTGTCCCTGAGCCATGCGCCGGAAGGCCTGATCCGCGTAGATGCACCGGCGGCGTTCGGGCGACGGCACTTGGCGCCAGTGATTGCAGATTTCCTGCAGGTGTACCCAGGGCTGGATGTACAGCTGCATTTGATCGACAGCTTTGTCGATATGCAGGGCGCGCACCTGGGCAAGGTCGACCTGGTGCTGCGCGCCGGGCATATTGCCGACACTCGTCTGATCGCCACGCCGCTGGCCAGTATTGTGCGCATTGCCTGCGCCAGCCCGGCTTACCTGAAAAGCCGAGGTATGCCAGCGCACCCGCGGGAATTGAGCGAACACGACGGCCTGGACTGGGACGGGTTGGCGCCGATGTTCGCCTGGCGCTTTGAACTGGACGGGCGCCGCGCCATCTATCGGCCTCGTCGTATCCGCATGAGTGCCAACAATGCCGAGGCCCTGCTCTCCGGCGCCCTGGCAGGGCTGGGCATTGCGCATCTGCCTACGTGGCTGGCCAGCGAATACCTGGTGCGCGGTGAACTCTTGCCACTGTTTTGTGAAAACGGCTTGCCCAGCCCGGAAACCACCGGCATCTACGCACTACGCCTGGAACAGCAACCCAATGCACGCAGCCGGTTGCTGCTGGAATACTTGAAGTCCCGTTTCAGCCCGATACCACCTTGGGATCTGGCACTGCAAAGCGGACTGGTCTGACCGTCCGCGGAGAATTATCTGGCGCATTAAAGATTTGCCCGCTAGATTCCCGTTATACCGGCTTTCGAGGCACCGCCATGAGCAAAAATCCAACTCCCTGTGAATCCTTGATGCTGGATAACCAGCTGTGTTTCGCCTTGCATTCCACCTCGCTGTTGATGACCAAGGTATACAAACCGCTCCTTCAGGCCCTCGGCCTGACCTATCCGCAGTACCTGGCCATGATGGTGTTGTGGGAAGAAGACGGTTTGACCGTGGGTGAAATCAGCAACCGCCTGCTCACCGATCCCGGCTCCCTGACGCCCCTGCTCAAGCGCCTGGAAGCCGAAGGCCGGTTGAGCCGCACCCGCAGCCGCGAAGATGAGCGGGTGGTGGTGGTGGAGCTTACCGCTGCCGGTCGGGCCCTGCAGGACAAGGCCATGGGGATTCCGCAATGCATCCTGGGGGCCAGCGGGCTGGACCTGGAGCAGTTGCGCAAGCTGCAGGCGGATTTGATTACTTTGCGCAGCAACCTGCAGAACACACTCTGAACACAGCAACGCGCTAAAAATGTGGGAGGGGCGGTGCGACCGCCCCTCCCACATTATTTTCAATCGCCTGAAAATATTTGTGAATTTAGCTTGCGCACTAAACATTAGCGCTATACATTCGCCTCACCAACTACTTGGCGCGCAAACCTTTAGCGCTAAAACCAGAGGACGACACCATGCAAACGCTCTATACCGCAGTAGCCACCGCCACCGGCGGCCGTGATGGTCGCGCTGTTTCCAGTGACAACATCCTCGACGTCAAGCTCTCCACGCCCAAGGAATTGGGCGGTGCTGGCGGCCAGGCCACCAATCCTGAGCAACTGTTCGCCGCCGGCTACTCGGCCTGCTTTATCGGTGCCCTGAAATTCGTCGCCGGCCAGACCAAACGCAAAATCCCGGATGACGCTGCGATCACCGCCCACGTAGGCATCGGCCAGATCCCTGGCGGCTTCGGCCTGGACATCGACCTGCACATCAGCCTGCCAGGCCTGGCCCAGGATGATGCGCAAACGCTGGTCGACGCCGCTCACCAAGTCTGCCCGTACTCCAACGCCACTCGCGGCAACGTCGATGTGCGTCTGCACGTAACCGTCTAACCACTGCCGCCCTGATCGGAGAAGAACATGAACACATTTGCCAAAGCGCTCACCGGCAGCCTGCTCGCCCTGTCCATCAGCACGGCCTTCGCCGCCACCGGTGACGTGGAGCACACCACCCAGGGGTTCCTGGATGCACTGAACGCCGGCACCGGCAAGCCGATGGAGCAGTTGACGCCCCAGCAGGCCCGCGCGGTGCTGACCGGTGCCCAGGCCGCAGTGAAGCTGAGCCTGCCAAAGGCGGATGTGAGCCAGAAGACCATTCAGGTCGACGGCCAGCCGCTGGACCTGACCATTGTGCGTCCGGCCGGGGTCAAGGGTACGTTGCCAGTGTTCATGTTCTTCCACGGCGGTGGCTGGGTGCTGGGGGATTACCCGACCCATGAACGCCTGGTGCGGGACCTGGTGGTGGGTTCGGGGGCGGTGGCGGTCTTCGTCAACTACACCCCATCACCACAAGCGCATTACCCGGTGGCGATCAACCAAGCGTACGGCGCAACAAAGTGGGTGGCAGAGCACGGCAAGGACATCAACGTCGATGGCAAGCGCCTGGCAGTCGCAGGCAACAGTGTCGGCGGCAACATGGCCGCAGTGGTCAGCCTGATGGCCAAGGACAAGGGCACGCCGGCGATCAAGTTCCAGTTGCTGCTGTGGCCGGTGACCGATGCCAACTTCGATACGGGTTCCTACAACCAGTACGCCGAAGGGCACTTCCTCACCAGGAACATGATGAAATGGTTCTGGGACAATTACACCACTGATGCCAACCAGCGCGCCGAGATCTATGCCTCGCCACTGCGGGCCACCACCGATCAACTCAAGGGCTTGCCCCCTGCGATGGTGCAAACCGCCGGTGCCGATGTACTGCGTGACGAAGGTGAAGCCTACGCCCGCAAACTGGATCAGGCCGGTGTGCCGGTCACTGCCGTGCGCTACAACGGCATGATCCACGACTACGGTTTGCTCAACGTGGTCAGCCAGGTGCCCGCTGTACGTTCTGCCTTGCTGCAAGCGTCGGATGAACTCAAGCAACACCTGAAGTAAACACTGCACGCATAAAAAAGCCCGACACAGGGTCGGGCTTTTCCGTTCGTATCGCGGCGCAGGAATTACTTCTTGGCGCGACCTTTGTACGAACCACCTTCACGGGTGTCGATCTCGATCATGTCGTCGATTTCGATGAAGTCGGCCACTTGCAGCTCGGTACCATTGCTCAGCTTGGCAGGCTTCATTACCTTGCCGGAAGTGTCACCGCGAGCGGAACCTTCGGTGTAGGCAACTTTACGCACGATCGTGGTCGGCAGCTCTACGGAAACCAGGCGCTCTTCGAAGAAAATAGCTTCGCAGACGTCTTCCATGCCTTCTTCGATGAACGGCAGAACGGCTTCGATATCTTCAGCGTTCAGCTCGTACATGGTGTAGTCGGTGGTGTCCATGAACGTGTAGGTGTCGCCGCTGATGAAGGACAGGGTCGCTTCCTTGCGGTCGAGGATCACGTCGTCCAGTTTGTCATCGGCGCTGTAGACGATCTCGGTCTTGTAACCGGTCAGCAGGTTTTTCAGCTTGGTCTTCATGATGGCGCTGTTACGACCGGACTTGGTGAACTCAGCTTTCTGAACCAGCCAAGGGTCGTTTTCGAGACGGATCACTGTACCGGGTTTCAGTTCTTTACCAGTTTTCATTGCATATATCCGAAATTTGGATGGGATTTACAAAAATCAAGGTGGCGTATCATATCCAACTTTCATAAAACTGTACCAGCGCCGTCGCAAGATCGGCCTGCAAGGCCTGTTCCAGACACCAGGTTTGCGCATGCCTGTTGAGTTCCGGCCAGTGTTCCAGCAGCATTTTCCACGGCTGGGCCATATCGCCCTCGGTGTTCCAGGCTTGCCAGAGTGTAACCAGTGCGGTCTTGGCCGCCGGCGACAAGGCTGCGGTGTACAGCTCGAGGAAGGCATCGAGCTTGTCCAGGTGAATGTCTTCGTCCTGACGATAGATGTGCCACAGCAACGGGCGCCCGGCCCACTGGGCGCGCACGAACGAATCCTCGCCACGCACGGCATTCAGGTCACAGCACCACAGCAATAGGTCGTATTGAGTCTGGCGCATGAACGGCAGCACCTGCACGGTCAAGGCCCCGCGTTGATGAATCGCCCCCGCCGTCAGCCCCTCCTCGCCCAGCCAGCGTTGCACATCGCCCAGGATGCGCCCTTCCGGCACCAACAGATGAGTGGCACGGGCGTCTGTCGACAACACGTCCAGCCAACTGCCCAGCCCGGCGTTTTCGTAGGCGAACAGCGAGATCAGCCGCGCATCGGCTACCGGAAACACGCCCAGGGTCTGCAGGAATTGGCGCTGCGCATTAGCATCCTGCTCAAACGCCTGGCGCTGCTGCAGTAACCCTGCTTCACGCAACAGCCCTCCAGTACCCGGGCGAAAGCCAGGAAAAAAGAAGTACTTCTGCACCCCCTTGAACTTCACCGACGGCAGGCGGTGGCAGCCCACCACCCAGTCCTCGGCACTGAGGTAATCCAGGTTCATCCACAACGGCGTGCGCGCGCGCGCGGCCATGGCTTCCATATAGTCAGCCGGCAGTTGGCAAGCGAACGCGGCAACCACCACATCGGCCGCAGGGGTTGGCGCCCATTCGCACGGCCAGTGGCGCACATCGACGCCCTCTTGCCACTGCTGCTCCAGGCTGACATCGATCTGCGGGCACATGCGCTCGAAAGCGCGCAGGTCATCGACCCACAGGCGCACATCGCACGCATGCTCGGCTACCAATTGCCGGGCCAGTCGCCAGGTCACGCCAATGTCGCCGTAGTTGTCGACGACGCTGCAAAAAATATCCCAGCGGGCTTTCATTCCGGGCTCCAGTGCTCAAAGGCTCGATTGTCCGCATAAATGCACCGATGCAGAAGGCTTGATCACGATTATTCTGCACAGTGGCTGTGCGACAATCGCCAACTTGCCATCAATGCTAGCCAGGAGGCCCCCATGTCTGACCGTCCGATGTCGCTGTTCAAACTGTGCATCGCCATTGCCGCAGGCGTGTGGCTGGGGTTTATCGCCATCGCGCTGACCACCTGGCTGGCCTCGCGCTACCTGTTCCCGCAGAGCCTGGCGCCGGTGGCCCAAGCGGTTCAACAGTTGGGCAAACCGCCGGTTGCTGCACCGGAGCCGCCTAACCGTATGTTTGAGCAGTACCAGCAGAACCTGCAGAAGCAGGAGCAGCAACAAGCCCTGGAGCAGGCGCGAAACAATGCGCGCAACCTGTCCAACCCCAAATGCCAGTTCTGGCTGCAACAGGACCAGAACGCCCCGAATGAAAAGTCCAAAGCCAATGTCCTGCAATTCTGTGATTGAAGATCATGAATAAACACGCCGTCCTCCAGTTGGTCCTGGAAAAACTCAGCGCCGACCTCGACATCGCTCAACGCGCCGCGCAGACCGCCTACGAGACCGCGACACACGAAGAGAACATCGCGGAAAACAAGTACGACACCTTGGGGTTGGAGGCTTCTTATCTGGCGGCCGGCCAGGCCAGGCGGGTCGAAGAGATCAAGCTGTCGCTGACGCTGTGCCAGAACGTGGCGTTGCGCGCCTACGATGATCAGCGCGGGATCGAAGTCGGTACGCTGCTAGGCCTGCAAGACGAGAACGATCGCCAGCAATGGCTGTTCCTGGCGCCGGATGCGGCGGGATTGAAGGTCGATGTGGTCGGACAACCGGTCACCGTCATCACCCCGCGCTCGCCCCTGGGCAAAAGCCTGCTGGGCAAGCGTGTCGATGACGAGGTGGAGATTCTGGTGGCGGGCACCCGGCAGCATTTCACCGTGACCGAGGCCCGCTGAGCCAGTTTAGTGAACAGGCAACTCAACGCCGTCGAACAATTCTTCCAGTTCCTGCTTGTTATGGCACTGGATCGCCTTGGCCATCACTTCGCGGGTGAGGTGCGGTGCAAATTTCTCGATGAAATCGCACATGAAGCCGCGCAGGAACGTGCCACGCCGGAAACCGATCTTGGTCACGCTGGATTCGAACAGCTCGCTGGCATCGAGCACCACCAGGTCTTTATCGAGCTGAGTGTCGACTGCCATCTTGGCGACGATGCCCACGCCCAGGCCCAGGCGCACGTAAGTCTTGATCACATCGGCATCGGCTGCGGTAAACACCACTTTCGGCGTAAGGCCGCGGTGGCTGAAGGCTTCGTCAAGCTTGGAACGGCCGGTGAAACCGAAGACGTAGGTCACGATCGGGTATTCGGCCAAGGCTTCCAGGGTCAGCTTCGGCAACTTGGCCAAGGGGTGTCCCTGCGGCACCACCACGCAACGGTTCCAGCGGTAGCACGGCATCATGACCAGATCACCGAACAGCTCCAGGGCTTCGGTGGCGATAGCGAAATCGACGGTGCCATCAGCGGCCATCTCGGCGATCTGCATCGGCGAGCCCTGGTGCATGTGCAACGCCACGTCGGGGTACTGCTTGATAAAATCGCGGATCACCGGCGGCAAGGCATAGCGTGCCTGGGTGTGAGTGGTGGCGATCGACAGGGTGCCCTTCTTCTCGTTGGAGAATTCCTGGGCGATCTGCTTGATGCTCTCGACCTTGCGCAGGATCTCGCCGGCCGTGGTGATGATGCGCTCGCCCGCCGGAGTGACGCGGGTCAAGTGCTTGCCGCTGCGCGCGAATACTTCCACGCCCAGCTCGTCTTCGAGCAGGCGGATCTGCTTGCTGATACCGGGTTGCGACGTGTAGAGGCTTTGAGCGGTAGCGGAAACGTTGAGGTCGTGGTGCGCCACTTCCCAGATGTAGCGCAGTTGTTGAAGCTTCATATGAATCCCTCAAAGCAGATAGACGCCACGGGTATCAGCGACGGTATATAACTATATTAAAGGTAAGATATAGAAATCTAGAACTTTTTATCGTTTTTACCGCTCAATATCATCACTGCGCCGACGTTGCAGCGATGGCACCAGGTAAACCGGCACGCTCGCCAGCTGTAACAAGCGCGCGGCGGTACGCCCCAGCGGTGTAGCCGCTGCGCTTGCATGGCTATGACTGCCTACGATCAACAGGTCGACGGAAAGTTTATGCAGTTGGTCGAGAATCACCTCGCAGGGGTCCCCCTGGATCACCCGTACCGAACGAATCAACTTCAGGTCCTGCTCCCCTTCCCCCAGTTCCTCGCGAAAGCTGTCGAGCACTCGCTGCTCGATCGTCGCCATGACCGTGGTCAACCCCTGGCGCTGCCATTCGCTGAGGGCCTTTTCATCAAGGTAGCTCTGCAACACCGATTCAGCGAACAGCCCGATGGGCTCCACCACATGAATCACATATAAATCCGCCTTGAACGTTCGCGCCAACGCCAGGGCATGTTGCATGACATACGGTGCATACAGGCCAAGATCCGTGGCGTACAGCATCGAACGAATCATAGAACCCCCTGGGTTGCCAGGCTGGCGGAGATTAGATGAGCTTAGCAGCGCCTCGAGCAGTTCGGCTCAGCTCTGGCTGTGGATTTTCAACTCATTACTGATGCCATGGGGCACATGCCCGGTGGCCACCACCTCCCTGGCTCTCTCACAATGGCCGGCCTGGTCATCGAAGAACACATCGGCGGCGAATGCTTCCAGGAACGCGGATTTATCCAGGCCACCCAGGAACAGCGATTCATCCAGGCGGATATCCCATTCGCGCAAGGTGCGGATGACCCGCTCGTGGGACGGCGCCGAGCGCGCGGTGACCAGTGCCGTGCGAATCGGGCATGCCTCGTCGGTGAACTCACGCTGCAACAGGTTGAGCGCCGCCAGGAAGCCCTTGAACGGGCCACCGTGCAACGGCTGGCGCGCCGACTCTCGTTCGCTGGCCTGGAACGCTTCCAACCCGCCGGCCTGATAGACGCGCTCTGACTCGTCGGAGAACAGCACTGCATCGCCGTCGAACGCGATCCGCAGTTCCTCGCTCGACGCCCGGCGCGCCCCACCCGAGAGGATCGTCGCCGCGGCAAAACCGGCATCGAGCGCACTGCGCACATCTTCTGCATGGGTCGACAGAAACAGATGGCAACCAAAGGCGGCCAAATACGGATAGGGACTACGCCCTCCAACGAAAGCGGCGCGGGAAATGTCCAGGCCGTAATGCTGGATCGAGTTGAACACTCGCAGACCGGTATCGGCGCTGTTGCGCGACACCAATACCACCTCGACACGGGCCCGCCCGAGGCTGGCGTTGAGGCTCAGCAGTTTCTTGACCAGCGGGAAGGCGTCGCCGGGTTCAAGGATTTCCTCCTCGTGCTCGATCTGGTATTGGCGATACGGCTCCACCCCTTCGGCGAGGTAGACCTTGTGGCTCTCGCTCAAATCGAACAAGGCTCGCGATGAAATCGCCAGCACCAGTTTGTCGCTCAATCCCTTCACCATGTCAGTGCCTCCGAATCAGCGATTGTGCCGATCAATAAAACACAAGGCCTGGTAAAGCGCCTGCATGCGCGGCAATTCGCAGCCGGCCGCTTTGGCGGCGGCCAACGGTCGCGCATAGATGGCCGCCAGTTCCAACGCACGCTTGTGCACGTGGTCGTGATACATGCTGGGCAGGTAGTCGTCCATGGTTTCGGTCATGGCAAACATCTGTCCGGCGTAACTCGCAGCAATGTCATGACCACAGGCGTGAGCGCCCTGCACCACTTCGGCCATCAGCGCCTGAATCAGCGCACGGCTGGATTCATCCGCCATCAGCGCGCGGGTCCCGGTGCCGAGCAAAACCGAGAGGCCGTTAAACGGCACATTCCACACCAGTTTATGCCAACGGGCCTGATGCACGCTGGCCATGGCCTGAGACTCGATACCCGCTTGATGAAACAGCCCGGCCCCTTCTTCGACAATCGCCTGCTGCCGCGCTTCATCGTTGGCCGCGCTACCACTGTGATAGCCCAGGTTGACCCGTCCCAGCGCCTGATGCTCGACGACGCCCGGCGCGGCGCGATGCACGCCGATGTAGCAAAGGCCGCCCAGCAAGTGCAGCGACGCCGGCAGGTGTTCACGCAGGCTGTCCTCGACATCCAGTCCGTTTTGCAACAGCACCACCTTGGCATCCGGCGCCGCAACCTGGGCGATGGTCGGGGCCAGATCGGCATTGCCGGTGGATTTGGTACCCACCAGCAGCCAATCGCACGGCGGCATATCCGCAGCCTGGGCATATGCCTGCACCGGATGCAGGTGCAGGTTGCCATGCACATTACTGTTGAGGCGCAGACCCTGTTTGCTGACCACCGCGTACTCGCTGCGCAACAGAAAATGCACATCGAACCCGGCACGCGCCAGCATCAGGCCATAAAACCCGCCAATGGCGCCGGTGCCAATGATGCCGATACGTGGCGAAGGGTGTGCAGTGGCGGTCATGGCAAATCCTCTGGGGTACGGGTCAGTGCGTGGTTTACCGCGTCGGTCAGGTCTGGTTGCGTAAGACGTGTCTGTAATTGCCCGTAGAATTGACCCTCGCACACGAGGAACAGCGCGGGCAAATGAAAGATCTGGTAACGTTCGACCGCGCCGCCGTTGTGCCCGGCATCCACCCAGCACAGTCGGTCCACCGGCAAGCGCCAGCTCGGCAACTGCTGGCGCGCCCAGCGGCAACTGGAACAACCGACACTGGTAAACACTACCAGCGAACACCCGGGCAATCCCAGCAATTGCTGGTCGATATCCAGGTCGGTCAGCTCCAGTTCCTTCACTATACTGCTGCCACTGCCGTCCATGGGACGGTGTTCGGAGTCCGTGTACATGGGTCGTTTTTTACCTCACCCTGATGATGTCGCTGTCGAATTGATCCAACGTCCGTCTCCTCCCTTGCCTCGCCAACGCCTGCGCACTATCGGCCGCGGCGGCATCGCCTGCAACTGTCCGCGTGCCTGGCGTCCTGGCACGGCGGTCGACCTGTCTATCCCCTCCCTGGGCGCCAGCGCCCGCTATCCGGGCTATGTCGCGTGGTGCCGCAAAGGAGAAGCGGGCTATCGCATCGGCATCAGTTTTACCGATGAACATGCCCCGTTCGGCGCGCGCATGGGTGAGCAAGTGTGCCAGATCGAACGCTACTGCCGCCTGCACGAAACCGCCGAGCCCACGCCCCAGCAACTCGAAGCCCTGGCCCGCGATTGGGTGTCGCGCCACGCCGGCGAGTTCTCCCACGAGGCAGTTGTGCAGCCAGTGCTGGATTAAAGCGGCCTTTGCCCATTGTCGCGAGCCCGTATTACGCGCTAAGGTTCCTCCCCCCTGCATCCAAATCATGCTGTGCTCCGCCGCACGGGGATGGCTGGCGGCCGGCACCCGTGACCCTGACGAGTAACACGATGGCTGATTTACCGATCAATGACCTTAACGTTGAATCCAACGAGACCCTGATCACGCCCGATCAGCTCAAGCGCGAAATTCCCCTGAGCGACGCTGCCCTGCAGACCGTCACCAAGGGCCGCGAAGTCATCCGTGACATTCTCGACGGCACCGACCACCGCCTCTTCGTTGTTATCGGGCCTTGCTCGATCCACGACCTCAAGGCTGCTCACGAATACGCCGAGCGCCTGAAGGTGCTGGCCGCAGAAGTGTCCGACAGCTTGTACCTGGTGATGCGCGTCTATTTCGAGAAGCCGCGTACAACCGTCGGCTGGAAAGGCTTGATCAACGACCCGTACCTGGATGACTCGTTCAAGATCCAGGACGGCTTGCATATCGGTCGTCAACTGCTGCTGGACCTGGCGGAAATGGGCCTGCCCACCGCGACCGAAGCGCTGGACCCGATCTCCCCGCAGTACCTGCAGGACCTGATCAGTTGGTCGGCCATCGGCGCGCGTACCACCGAATCCCAGACGCACCGCGAGATGGCCTCCGGCCTGTCCTCGGCCGTGGGCTTCAAGAACGGCACCGACGGCGGCTTGACCGTGGCGATCAACGCATTGCAATCGGTCTCCAGCCCTCACCGCTTCCTGGGCATCAACCAGGAAGGCGGCGTGTCCATCGTCACCACCAAGGGCAACGCCTACGGTCACGTCGTGCTGCGCGGCGGCAATGGCAAGCCCAACTATGATTCGGTCAGCGTCGCACTCTGCGAACAGGCGTTGAACAAGGCCGGCATCAAGCCAAATATCATGGTCGACTGCAGCCATGCC
Organism: Pseudomonas sp. 37 R 15; assembly: GCF_900004865.1. Taxonomy (NCBI): domain Bacteria; kingdom Pseudomonadati; phylum Pseudomonadota; class Gammaproteobacteria; order Pseudomonadales; family Pseudomonadaceae; genus Pseudomonas; species Pseudomonas sp. 37 R 15. The sequence continues at coordinate 135,513 of NZ_CVTV01000008.1, forward strand.
AACTCCAACAAGGACCCGGCCTTGCAGCCGTTGGTGATGGAAAACGTCGCCAACCAGATCCTCGAAGGTAATCAGTCGATCATCGGCTTGATGGTCGAGAGCCACCTGAACTGGGGTTGCCAGGCCATTCCAAAAGACCTGGCCGACTTGCAGTACGGTGTGTCAATCACCGACGCGTGCATCGACTGGGCCGCTACCGAGAATACCCTGCGCAGCATGCACGCCAAGCTCAAGGACGTATTGCCCAAACGCAAACGCACCTGAAGCCGCACGTGTCTTTGAATCAGGCACACACAAAAACGCCGGGCTAAACCCGGCGTTTTTTTATGGCTGTTCGTTCACAGCTTGGCGGCATGGCGCTGGTGGCGCTCCATGTAGCGTTCCACATAGGAGCAGGACGGAATGACCGTATAGCCTGACTCTTCGGCGAACTTCAACGCCTCTTCGGTCAACGCGGCCGCAATGCCACGCCCACGCAACGCGTTGGGCACGAACGTGCGATAGATATCCAGGGTCTGCTTCCCGAGGTCCATATAGGTCAGATAAGCACGATGACCGTCCACATTGGTCTCGAACTGATGACCAGCCTGGTCATGGTGGATGGACAACGCCTCGCTCATCACTACTCCTCGCGGGTCTTGAATATTGACCCTACCTTACCGCTGTTTTTCCGGCGAAGGAACATCTACGCCACCCCGTGCCGGTTTCGACAACGAGAAAACCCTGAGCGCTCACACCTGCACGTAGGGAATAGTAGGCACCCATTCAGCAATTGCTCAAGGCACACTCGTCATCCCCTGCCACGGGTGGATTATTAGAAAGGGCCTCGATCAACCGATGACCGAACGCCTGAACATTGCCGGCAGTTGCAGCTTGAGACGAACTGGCGCTGTTAAAGTCACCTCTAGATGAGCAAAAGATACCCGGTGCGGCTCGCGCAGACGCAACGCAAGTGCCCGCTTGGATATATAAAATTTCATCTATCTACAAAGCTCGAGGCATGCGGGCCGGCCCTTTCAGCCTGGATCCAATCTTCAGCAGGATGAAAAAAGCCGGCTGCTTTTTATACAAACCTCCCAAAGATTAGCCAAAACAGATTCGGTACAAGAATTTTTTTTGCTTCTTGCGCAACGTCAGTTTACTTACTACAAGTAATGGGTAGTATGTACGCCGGCTATTTGCTCACTCTGAGGCAGTAGCCATCTAATAGAAAGTCCTTGAAGGGGAACACGATGAACAACGTTCTGAAATTCTCTGCTCTGGCTCTGGCCGCAGTTCTGGCTACCGGTTGCAGCAGCGTCTCCAAAGAAACCGAAGCTCGTCTGACTGCAACGGAAGATGCAGCAGCTCGCTCCCAGGCTCGTGCAGACGAAGCCTACCGTAAAGCTGATGAAGCGCTGGCTGCTGCTCAAAAAGCACAACAGACTGCTGACGAAGCTAACGAGCGCGCTCTGCGCATGCTTGAAAAAGCAAGCCGCAAGTAATAATCCTTCGGGGTTGTTATCAAGCCGATCCATTTATGGGTCGGCTTTTTTTTGCCTGAAACTCCCGTGCAAGCTTCTGGACTCACATCGGGTTTATTGCTGCAAATCGATGGGGGTGCTCACCGCCACTGGCGCGCCACCCGGCACACCGATTTCAGTCGGCAGACCATCCTCCGCCGCCACCACGTCACGCACCTGATCCCAGTTCACCCGCAGGCTGTTGGCCAGGTCTTCACGCTTGAGCAGGGCATTGATCACCGCCGTGTGCTTGTCGACCACCGACGGCGTGCCATCGTCGTTCAACGGTGTATGGGCTTCGAGGTAGACCTTGCCGCCGGCGCTGCCGAACTTATAGGCATCGTTGATGATACGCACCGACGTGCCGACCGGCACCATGCTGGCCATTTCCAACACGTTGTTGTTGAACATGCGGAAGCAACCGTGGCTGGTGCGCGTACCGATACCGAATTTCATGTTGGAGCCATGAATCAGATAACCCGGCGTGCCCAGAGTGAACTTGAACGGGCCCAACGGGTTGTCGGGGCCGGCAGGTACCACGTTGGGCAGCGGGTCACCATTGGCGGCATGTTCGGCCTTGATCGAGGCCGGGGGTGTCCAGGTGGGGTTCGGCGTCTTCGCGATGATGCTGGTATGGGCAATGGGCGACCCCCAGCCTTCACGACCAATCCCCAACGGGAAGGTGTAAACCACATTCTGCCCCTTGGGGTAATAGTAGAGCCGATATTCGGCAAGGTTGATCACAATGCCTTCGCGCGGGCCCGGCGGCAGGATGAACCGTGTCGGCAGCACAATATCCGTGCCCGCCCCTGGCAACCAGGCATCGACGCCCGGGTTGGCGGCGACCATTTCCGAATAGCCCAGGTCATACGTGGTGCCCAGGTCGGCAAACGTGTCTTCGTATTTGGCCTTGATCACCTGGACCTGACCGACGATGTCCTCACCGGGCGGCGGCAAGGGCAACTGCAAGGCTAACGCCGGACCGGCCGCACAGAGCGCAGCGAAAGACAGGCAGCAGGTAACGACGGAAAGGCGCGACAACATCCGGAAAATCCTTCGCAGAACGACGGTAGGAAAAAACTGATTGTATACGTGAAGCGAGTGCCTGGCATCAAGCCGGCCGCGCTAGAGCTCGAAGCGCAGCTCCGGCCAGATCGGCGGTGTGCCGCGCTTTTGCGACTCCAGAATTGCCCTGCATAACGGGCACAGCCGCTGATCCTGGAAGATCGAACGGTCCACCGACGACCAGAGCGGTTGCGCCGGCAATAACGTGCCGCAGAGCGTGCGATCAATCGAGCCGCCCAACTCCAGTTGACGCGCTACCAGATGCACTCGCACTTCCTGGCAGGCGAACAGATCCAGCTGCTCGTCCGGCTCGATCAGTTGGTAGTTAAACAGGGACCAGGCAGGACGCGACATCAGGGGCTCCAAATCGGGGGGGCGCCACCTTAGCCGAAAGCCTGCCGGTAGAAAAGCGTCATAACAGCGGTTTGAGCGTCGGCCAGACATTTTCCAGCAACTTGCCCTGGGCGGCGACTGCCGGGTGCAGGCCGTCCGCTTGCATCAAGTCAGGATGCCCACCCACTCCCTCCAGGAAAAACGGCACCAAAGGCACCTTTTTTTCCTCTGCCACCTCGCCGAACACCTTGGCGAACGCGTCGACGTAACGCTTGCCATAGTTGGGTGGAATCTGCATGCCCAGCAACAACACCTTGGCACCGCTGTCCTGGGACGCCTGAATCATCGAGGCAAGATTTTGTTTCAATTGCGCCGGCGGCTGACCCCGCAGCCCGTCGTTGCCGCCCAGCTCGATCACCACCACTTCCGGCTTATGCGCTGCAAGTACCGCCGGCAGCCGCGCCAGGCCCCCGGCACTGGTGTCGCCACTGATCGACGCATTGACCACTTTATCGTCAAAACCCTCCTGCTTGAGCCGTTGCTCCAACAGGGCAACCCACCCTTTGCGGGTATCCAGGCCGAAACCGGCACTGATACTATCGCCAACGATCAGGACTGTACCCGCCGCTGCGTTCTGGGCCATGCACATCAAGGCCAGGCCAGCACTCAAAAACCACATTCGCATCGGATTCTCCATGGGCGCAAGTATTCTCACCGCGCGGAACCTCAGCAAAGTGGTTCCCAGCGCGGAAGGTGAACTGACTATCCTGCACGAACTGAGCCTGGAACTGAACAAGGGCGACAGCCTGGCTATCGTCGGCAGTTCCGGTTCCGGCAAATCCACCCTCCTCGGCCTGCTGGCCGGGCTTGACCTGCCCAGCAGCGGTGAAGTCACCCTGGCAGGTCAAGCCCTGAGCAGTCTCGACGAGGACCAACGCGCGCGTATCCGTGCTGAACACGTGGGTTTCGTATTCCAGTCCTTTCAGTTGCTCGACAGCCTCAATGCGCTGGAAAACGTCATGCTGCCGCTGGAGCTCGACGGCCGCAAAGATGCCCGCGAGCGCGCCACGCACCTGCTCGAGCGCGTCGGCCTCGGCAAGCGCCTGACCCATTCGCCACGCCAGCTTTCCGGCGGCGAGCAGCAACGCGTGGCGATTGCCCGCGCGTTTGCCGCCGAGCCGGACGTGCTGTTTGCCGACGAACCCACCGGCAACCTCGACAGCCATACCGGCGAGCGCATCAGCGACCTGCTGTTCGAACTCAATAAAGAGAGCGGCACGACCCTGGTATTGGTCACCCACGACGAGCGCCTGGCCCATCGCTGCCGACGCCTGATCCGCCTTGAAGCCGGCCTGATGGTCGCGCCCCTGGAGCCTTGATGGCACGCCTGCCGCTGTTACGTCTGTTCAGTCTTGCCATGCGCCAATTACTGCGCGATGCCCGCGCTGGCGAATTGCGCGTGTTGTTCTTCGCTCTGCTGGTGGCGGTGGCCGCCAGCACTGCTATCGGGTATTTCGGCGCACGCCTCAACGGCGCCATGCTATTGCGCGCCACCGAGTTCCTGGGCGCGGACCTGGTACTCGAAGGCAGCTCGCCGGCCCGTCCCGAGCAAATCCGATCCGGCACCGAACTGGGCCTGGATCATGCGCGCATCGTGGAATTCTCCAGTGTTATTGCGGCCGACAACGGCATCCAGCTCTCCAGTATCAAGGCGGTCAACGAGCAGTACCCGCTGCGGGGCGAGCTCAAAAGTACGGGGGAGCCCTTTGGTGCCGAAACCCCGGGCGGTGGCCCCAAACCCGGCGAAGCCTGGGTGGAAGCACGGCTGCTGACAGCACTGGACCTGAAGGTCGGCGACAGCATCGACGTCGGCATGAAAACCCTGCGCCTGGCTCGCATACTGACCTATGAACCCGACCGCGCCGGCAATTTCTACAGCCTCACGCCCAGGGTGATGATCAACCTGGCGGACCTGGACGCCACCGGCGTGCTCCAGCCTGGCAGCCGCGTAAGCTATCGCGAACTGTGGCGCGCCCCACCCGGCAGTACGTCGCTGCAAACCTACCGCGACCTGGTCAAGCCGGGCCTGGCGGCCAACCAGCGCCTGCAGGACTCGCGCGATGGCAACCAACAGATTGGCGGCGCCCTGGGCAAGGCCGAGCGTTACCTGAATATGGCCAGCCTGGTGGCGGTATTGCTGGCCGGTGTGGCCGTGGCGCTGTCGGCCAACCGCTTTGCCAGTCGTCGCTTCGATGCCAGCGCCCTGCTGCGCTGCCTGGGGCTGTCACGCCGCGAAGCCATGTTGCTGTTCAGTCTGCAACTGAGCGTACTGGGCCTGTTGGCGAGCCTGACCGGCGCCCTCCTCGGCTGGCTCGCACAATTCGGGCTGTTCTACTTCCTGCACGATCTGTTGCCGGCGGACGTGCCACCCGGCGGGCTGTTGCCGGCCGTTGCCGGTATCGGTACCGGGCTCGTCGCCCTCGCCGGCTTCGCGCTCCCGCCCCTGGCAGCGCTGGGCCGGGTGCCGCCATTGCGGGTATTGCGTCGCGACCTGCTGCCGATCCCTTCGAGCACCTGGATGGTTTACGGCGCGGCGCTCTTTGCCCTGGGCCTGATCATGTGGCGCCTGAGCCTTGATCTGGTGTTGACCTTCGCATTACTGGGCGGCGGCGTGGTGGCGGCATTGATCCTCGGTGGCTTACTGCTGTTGTTACTGCAAAGCCTGCGCCGGTTACTCGCACGGGCCTCCCTGCCGTGGCGCCTGGGCCTGGGCCAGTTGCTGCGCCACCCATTGGCGGCAGCCGGCCAGTCCCTGGCGTTTGGCTTGATCCTGCTGTCCATGGGCTTGATCGCCCTGTTGCGCGGCGAGCTGCTCGACACCTGGCAGAACCAGTTGCCCAAGGATGCGCCCAACTATTTCGCGCTGAATATCCTGCCGGCCGACAAAGAGGCGTTTGGCGCCCGTCTTCTGGAAGTTCAGGCGCAATCGGCACCGCTTTATCCCGTCGTACCCGGCCGGCTGATCAGCATCAACGGCGAGCCCGTACAAGAGATCGTCAGCAAGGACTCCAGCGGTGATCGCGCGGTGCAACGGGACTTGAGCCTGACCTGGGCCGCCGATTTACCCCAGGGTAACGTACTGACGGCGGGCACCTGGTGGACGGCGCAACCGGGCGATGGCATGCCTGGGGTCTCGGTGGAAGCCAAGGTGGCTGAAAGCCTGAAACTCAAGCTCAACGACCATCTGGTCTTCACAATCGGCGGGGAGAATCGCGAGGCACGAGTCACCAGCCTTCGGACCATCAACTGGGACAACTTCCAGCCCAACTTCTTCATGATCTTCCAACCGGGCACCTTGAAGGATTTGCCGACCACCTACCTGACCAGCTTCTACCTGGCGCCCGGGCATGACCAGCAGATCGTCGACCTGTCCCGAGCCTTCCCGGCGGTCACTATCCTGCAGGTCGAGGCGCTGCTGGAACAGCTGCGCAGCATCCTTGCCCAGGTGACGCTGGCGGTGGAATACGTGCTGCTGTTCGTGCTCGCTGCGGGCATGGCCGTGCTGTTTTCCGGCTTGCAGGCCACGTTGGATGAGCGGATCCGCCAAGGTGCGCTGCTGCGTGCGCTGGGCGCCGAGCGCAGGCTGCTGGTCAAGGCCCGGCGCATCGAGTTCGGCCTGCTGGGGGCGGTCAGTGGTTTGCTGGCGGCACTGGGCACGGAACTGGTGACCTGGGCGCTGTACCGCTACGCCTTTGACCTGACCTGGCACCCTCACCCCTGGCTATTGCTGTTGCCGGTGATCGGTGCGGCGCTGATCGGTGCCGCCGGGGTGTTCGGCACGCGTCGTGCGCTCAACGCCAGCCCGCTGACGGTACTGCGCGAGGGCTGAAACGCTGAAGGCCCTTGCTCCAGCAAGGGCCCTCAGTTGCTATTTCACATATTCAATCCGGGTAATCCACCAGCACACCTCACCGCCGGGGGTCTGTACGATGGCTTCATCGTCCACCTCTTTGCGCAGCAGTGCACGTGCCATGGGGGAGTCGATAGAAATGTAATCCATCCGGTCGTAGATCTCGTCATAACCCACAATGCGAAAACGCTTGGTCTCGCCCTGCTCGTTTTCGACATCGACCCACGCACCAAAAAACACCTTGCCCTCCTGCTCGGGCATGTATTCCACCACGCGCATATCTTCCAGACGTTTGCGCAGGTAGCGCACCCGCCGATCGATCTCACGCAACAGCTTCTTGTTGTACTGGTAATCCGCGTTTTCGCTGCGATCTCCCAGGGAGGCTGCCCACGTCACCTTGCGCGTGGTGTCCGGGCGCTTTTCACGCCAAAGGTAATCCAGCTCTTTTTTCAGCGCTTCATGGCCTTCTTTGGTAATCAGCTTGGTACTCAAACGCGTACATCCCCAGGCAATGTCCAATAGTGTCGACAGACCACGGCATCATACCCTGGCGTCGGCTGGCGGGGATCGATCATAAATCAACGACGCAAAGTAGCCAGCCCGACAGTGACTCAGCCCTGCCCGTCGAGGACCTGGTCCAGTTCAACGAGCGTGCCTTGCAGGCGTTGTCGCATCAGCGATAACTGCGACATCATCAGCACCATTTTTTCGGTCCTTTGGCTCACCTCCAGCTCTTGTTCCTGCAGGCGCGAATGGTGCTGGTCCAACGCTCGGCTTCTTTCATCCTGCTGATTCTGCTGTTGCTGCAGTCGAGCCTGCCACTGTTCGAGCATCTCTTCGCGCTCAATGACCGCCTGTTTTTTCTGTGTGAGTTCCTGGGCAACCCTGGCCAGATTGCTCAGCGTGCTGTCTATCTCGAGAATGGAGGTCTTCTCCTTTGGAGAGTGGGGTTGCGACGGCATTTCGATGGGCTCTGCCTGAGCGATCGGCGCGCTGGATTCGACGGGCTCGCGCGGCACCTCGGGTACCGTGACCGGCAAATGAGGCGGCTCTTCAACTAACACTTCATCCACAGGCGTCGGCACGGGCTCCGGCTGACTCTTGCCCCGCGGCGGTGCAACCATTTGCGATGAGAAGCGGATCGACGGCACGATGACCGCGCTGCTTTCGATGGCAGGCGCAGCGGGGGCGGACATACCCAATGTAATCACCTTCATCACCAGCGCTTTTTTGACGATCACTGAGTGATGATCTTCGGGCCTGGCAGGCGGCAATCTGCAGCCTTTCAGATCAATGAAGTGAAACGGGATCTGAGACTCGGTGACGGCATTTTCCTTATTGCCGGATGCCGCCGCCATCATCAGAATTTGCTTAAAGACTTGCATCGCTACTTGCAAGTCCTCTTTGGACTCAATCCCGCCAAGAAAGTACCGTTCGAGCTTTTTGCGCAAGGCGGCGATATACACCCTGGAATGACCAGGTTCGGCTTCTTCATCCAGGCTATACACCAGGAAGTTGGAGGATGTCTGTTCGACCGCAAAGCCACACAACAGTGCGCCGTTGACGGGAGCATCCTCCCCGCTGCGCTCAAGAACAAGGGTACGTAGAAGCATCATGGCAGTCAGGCCTCATTGCAAAAAGAAAACCTTATATAAATATCAGACAAATATCCGACCATTATTAAGTACTCAGAACAACACAATTGTTTCAGCGCATTATCAATTCAAACGTAGGACTTTACTTATTAAGTGAACCCAGCGTTCCCAAGAGCAGGTATTGAACGTAATCTTTTTAACGCACCGACACCACCAACGAAACCTTCTTCAGGCACCGCCCAATTGATTCGGTAAACCTATGATAGAAGTCAGCAACCTGACAAAGTACCTGGGCAAAAAAAGCGTGATAAGCGACTTTTCGTTCTGTGCCCAACGCCATGAATGCGTGGGATTGCTTGGAGAGCATGGCGCCGGTAAAACAATGTTGCTGAATTTGATTTCCGGCATGACCAGGCCCACCAGTGGGCACATCAGCATTCAGAGTCTGAGTACCCAAACCCATTCAATTCTCGCCAGGCAAGCCGTCGGTTACCAGCTCCAGGGGGGCATAACCCATCACACGCTGTCGGTCAAAAATATCCTCAACTTTGTTGCCGCCGCTCGAGGGTTCAGGGGTGCCGAAAAACGCCGGCAGGTGGACCGGGTCGCCACGCGACTGGAGCTACACCCCGTACTCAACTGCCCTATCGATAGGCTCAGCCTTGACTTGAAGCGCAGAGTCGCAATTGCACAAGCCATTTTGCACTCCCCCAGCGTCCTCCTGCTGGACGAGCCCACCGAAGGGCTGAACGCCGAGCAACGGCTCAAATTCAGGGTGCTTGTTCAGTCCCTGGCCGAAGAAATGAGCATCATCATCGCCTCCCGCCATTACGACGCGCTGTCCGAGATTTGCACCCGTGCCTTGGTAATCGCAGGCGGGCGGCTGATTGCCGACTCTTCGCTGGCGGACTTGCAGCGCAGCTCCCGGCACTTCCAAGCGGTGACGCTCGCAGCGGATCCGCCCCTGGATTTACTCGCCCTTGCCGTATTGCCCGGAGTTGCCGGCATCGAAGAAGACCGTCAAAGCCCAGGAAAAGTGACGGTTCTGGCCATGCCCGGGCACGCCATCTTCCCCGCCATCAATTCACTCATCACCCATCGCGGCTGGAACATCACGTCACTGCATCTGGAGCCTGGTCGCCTGAACGATGTCGTTCACCATCTGAGCCACGAGGTATCCTCTTGAAACTGCTGCCCCTGATATTCAAACGCCAACTCGCCAGCTATGCCTGTACCCCCCACACCTACCTGAGCGTGGCGTTTTTCCTGGTGCTATGTACGGCGCTGGGGTTGCATACCCATCGCTGGATGGAGCGCGACAGCAATGACTTGCAGGCTTTTTTCGAACTGCACCCCTGGCTCTACCTGCTGTTGATACCCAGCTTATCGATGCAACTGTGGTGTGATGAACGCAACATCGGCTTTTCCGACATGATGAAAACCCTGCCCCTCACCTCGGCAGAACGCGTGATCGGAAAATTCCTCGCAGCCTGGGTTGTATGCAGTGTGGCTCTGTTGTTGAATTTTCCTATCGTGGTGGCCGCCCATTATCTTGGAACACCCGACAACGGGGTGATCGCATCACAATTTCTGGCAAGTTGGCTACTGGCGGGAAGTTACCTGTCTGTCGGTTGCTTTATATGTGCACTCACGCACCAGCGGATTATTATTTTCCTACTCACGATGGGTTTGCTGCTGACCATCAGCGGGCTTTCTTCAATCCTGGATGCACTTGAACATCAAGCGCCGATCTGGATAGTTGACAGCCTCATGAAACTTGACCCGATCTCCCGCTTCGGTTCAATGGACAACGGCAAAATAACACTGCATGACGGTTTATATTTTGTCAGCATGATCGTTGCCTTCCTTTCTGCAACCATCGTGACACTCAACTATAAAAACAGCTAAGGAAAGTCGCTGATGCGATCCGCTCTTCGTATGGGTATGACGTTGACCGTCATATCATTACTGTTCCTGGCATTCAATCTGGTCTGGCTAAACAAACTACCCGATATCCGCTGGGACTTTTCACAACAGAAAATTCATACGTTGTCACCTTCGACGCAGCAGCTGCTCGCGACGCTTGAAAGCCCACTGGACTTGTATTACTTCAACTCGCTCACAGCCCCGAAAAAAAGCCGAAGCGTCAAACGCTTCGGCCAACGCGTAGAGGATTTGCTCCAGGAGTTCGAAGCAGCCGCCAACGGCATGATCAATCTGCACATTATTGATCCGGCCCCCTTTTCCGAAGATGCCTACAAAGCCAGCTTGTTCGGCCTGGATGACACACACGGATTCCTTGGCCTTATAGGCACGCGTGCCGGCCAAGGTATGCAACGCATCGATGCGTTCAACCCTGTCGACGAACCGCTGCTTGAGTATCAAATCAGCCAACTGATCTATAGGTTGATGCACCCTCAACCGTCCAGCGTCGCCCTGCTGTCCGGGCTGCCGTTGAATGAGTCCGCCAGCCAACTGATGGAGCAGATGCGCGGGCATTTCAACCTGACAGAGTTGGCCTCCAACATCTCCCGGGTGCCTGCCTCGATAGGTAGCTTGATGGTCGTGCAACCAAGGGCGCTGGCCGAACAAGCGCTTTACGCCATCGAACAGTTTGTCTTCAGGGGCGGCAAGCTGATGATCTTCATCGACCCGGTCAGCGAGATGGGGTCTGAAGCCGTATCGGTCGATTCCAAGCTCGATGACATGTTGACCGCCTGGGGCATACGCATACCCGCCAACAAGCTGCTGGTTGACAGCCTGTACGCCTCGTCGGCAACGCTCGGCCCAGGCATGCCCACCGTATTGCACCCAGCCAGGTTGAAACTGCCACGACAAGCGATGAATGCTCACGATATCAGCACCTGGAAACTCAATAGCCTGAGCGTATCAAGCAGTGGCGCGCTCTTGCGTACCCGAAAAAACCGGACGACGTTCACCCCGCTGCTGCAAAGCTCTCGGCAGTCTGCGCTGCTGGACGCCGAGCGTTTCGCTTCAGCGACGCAGTTCGATGCGCTGATTGACGAAGCCTCCACTTCAGGCCAGCGCCAGGTGATCGCCGCGCGTCTCGAGGGGCCGGCCTATTCGACATTTCCTGACGGTTTCAGCGGACAGCCGCCGGGCCTGCAAAAAGCTGCCCGGATCGAAGTCGTGGTGGTTGCCGATACCGATTTACTCGCCGACGCTGTCAGCCAGGCAACGGCCAACAACAACATACAGTTCGTACTGAATACGCTGGATAACCTGGCGGCTCCCGCATCACTTGCCAATATACGCCCGCACATCACGTCGCGTTCGTTCACCACCCTGGAACCCATGCGCGAAGCTGCTGCACAGGCCTATCGGGAAAAGGCAGCGGAACTGGAACGTCGCCTTGAGCGTACCGAACAAGCGTGGCAACGGTTGAATCCAAAGGCCACAGGCCTGGCCACCCAGGTTGTGGACACCAATACCCAATTGCAGGCGCTCAACAAGGAGCGCCTGCGCCTGCCCATGGAACTGCACGCCCTCAAGGCGCAGGCGTATGCGCCGTTGAACCGCTTCGAACGCAACATAAAGCTGCTGATGATCGCGACGGTACCACTGATGCTGTGCCTGATAGCCTGGCTACGGTATCGCTGCCTGCGTCGACGCCGATGTTCGCCAGTGGCCTATAGCTGATCACTTTGCGGCGGGAATCAGCGACGGGCAATCAACCCTTGCCGGGCAATCCGGGTCAGTTGGCGAATCACCTCTTCGGCATTGCCTGCACTCGGTGCCTGGATCACCGCGAGATCAAAGCTGTTACTGGCGAAACGCGTCAGGGAGTCGCCGTCTTCCACGAACTGGATCAGAAACGCCGAAGGCCGCCCGGTGCGACGCGGCCAGCCATCGAGGTAGCGCAGCAGCGTCGGCTGGTGCTTGCCGCCCAAGAGGATTTTCGGGTTGCGCTGAGTCAGGTCCGCAGTGATCGGGGCCAGGCGTATCAGGGGGCGTAGTGCATTCATCGTGTCGTGTCTCTGCCTCAAAAGTCTGCGGGCAGGTGAGAGGCAACACCGAACCAGCGCTTTAGCGGTATTTCGACCCGTGCCTGCTGATCAGTGCATGGTTCTGTCGGACTGCATCGAGCCCAGTGGCGCCCCGCAATTAGCTGTTTAAATCGGCGCATGAGCAGCATCCTAGAGAAGCTGGCGGGGCAGTGTCAAGAATCCCGAGCAACGAAAAGGCCCGCACGTGGCGGGCCCTGGTGCCTGGCGAAACGGTCAGTTGGCGATGGCGCGGTCAGCCGACAGTCTGCCGGCACCTTCGAACAGTACCGCCAGCGAGCCGCCAAGCAGCGCCAGTGCAAACTCATAGCCATTGTTGGCCATGAACAGCCCGTTATGAATGTGCACCGAAAAGATCGCCACCAGCGACAGGAAGGTCAGGCCCAGTGCCGCAGGACGTGCGAGCAGGCCAATGATCAGCGCCAGGCCGGCAAAGAACTCGGTGCCGCCGGACAACACTGCCATCAGGGTGCCCGGCGCCAGACCGATGCTTTCCATCCATTGGGCAGTGCCAGCCAGACCACCACCGCCGAACCAGCCGAAGAGTTTTTGCGAGCCGTGGGCAGCAAAGATGATACCGACGAAGATGCGCAGAACAGTCAGGCCGAAACCTGCGCGAGTGGACAGGACACGAGTAATCAATGGGCTCATGAGGGTAAATCCTTTTTCAGGTAGGGGTTGGTTGGCCGCCATATTAATCAGTTTAAACAATGATAAAAGCCGAAAAAATGCGTTATCAACATCGGTAAATTCGATTATTTACGCGACGCGACTTTCGGCACAGACGGCTCCAGGGACTCTCGCTCCCGGTCGAACGCCAGATAGTACTTGTTGACGCTATTAACATAGCTGACGCCGCCCATCCCTACCTGCTCCATGGCAATGCGTTCAACCTGAAAGAACCACTGATTGGGGTTGAGCCCCCGGCGCCTGGCTTCGGTGCGCATGCCCTGCACCCGCTCCGGGCCCATGTTATACGCCGCCAGCACAAAGGCCATGCGTTCACGCTCATTGAGCTTGGGGCTGGCGAAGAACTTGCGACGGATCATGGCCAGGTAGCGCGCGCCTGCCTGCACATTACTGTCCAGATTCTCGATATTGTTCACGCCCACCCGTTGCGCCGCCGAGGGCGTGATCTGCATCAAACCGGTAGGGCCACCGCTGTTGCGTGCGCCAGGGTCCAGCGCAGACTCCTTGAAGGCCAGCGCGGCCAGGTTCAACCAGTCCATGCCCTGCTCGCGCGCATGCTTTTGCAGGACCGGGCGCAGTTTTTCCAGGCGTTGACGGTCGGCGCGGGCCAACGGGTTGCGCACCTGGTAAAGACGTCGATAGATACGCTGGAACGCCACATCCTGATCGGAAGGGGTGTGGTAAGTCTTGAGGAAACGATCGATGCTCGCTCGCAGCATCGAAGCATCCTGGCGCACGAACCAGTACTCGTCGCCCGGCTCGCTGATGACCACCTGCTTGTCAAAACGCAACTTGGGCAGGATTTTCGACCAGCGCTCGGCAATCGGTTTTTCAACGATGGTCAGGTGAAAGATCCCGGCCTGCACCATCTCCAGCACGTCTTCCACCGCCAGGCTCGGGTCGACCCATTCCACCTTGATCGGCGGGCGCTTGTGCAGGGCCAGTTTCTGGTTGACCTGGCTGATCGCATCGGCCGCCGCACTGCCGGTGGTCAATGCCAGGGTACGGCCCGACAACTGCTCCAACCTGGTAAACCGCCGCTCACCCTTGACGCCGACCAGCCACAACGGCACGTCGCTGGCGATCGGGTCACTGCTGCTGATCTTGTGCGCGGCCTTCACGTCCAGCAGTTCGCCGGGGGCCACCAGGTCGCCTTCGCCACGAGCCAGCGCGCCAAGCAACTGGTCCTTGGCCCTGGGAATGATCTTGAGGTTGATCGCCTGCCCATCGCGGGCACGGCCATTGAGGTATTGCTCGAAAGCACGCAGGCGATGGTATTCGACACCGATGGCCTGGCCCTGCACTTCACCTGAGCTGTTACGGCTCTGGTTGACCAACACACGCAGGGTACGACTGGAGCGAATTTCTGCCAGGTCACGGACCTTGCCGGGCTTGGTCACTTCCAGCGGCCCATCCAGACGCGCGACCGCCGCCATGGGCAGCAGTAACGTCACGCACATCATAAGCAACGCCGAGGGTCGGATCATCCGCTCTCCGGAAAGAATACTGGCCAACGCCTTCGTCAAAAACCAGGTGTTGGGCGTCAGAAACAGAGCGCTTTATGCGCTGGCAAGGCGTGCAACGGCGACAGGGTGAGAGGCAAAGGGCCCGCCACAATGTCGCTGGCGACGTTCAAAGACAGCTATAACGCGTTGTAGTTCTTCGTTTTTCTTATAAATCTACAGCTCTGATATGCTTTCCGGCCGCAGGCGGAGGTAGCACCATGCAACTCATTGATATCGGCGTCAACCTGACCAACCCCAGTTTCGACGAGAGGCACTCGGCCGTTCTCGAGCGGGCCTACGCCGCCGGCGTGCAACAATTGGTGCTCACCGGCACCAGTGTCGAAGGCAGCGAGCAGGCCATGGCGCTGTGCACAAGCCTCGATGGAAGTGGGCAACGCCTGTTCAGCACCGCCGGCATCCACCCCCACTCCGCCAGCACCTGGAGCAGCGACAGCGCCCAGCGTCTACGCGACTTGCTCAACCAAGCGCGTGTGCGTGCCGTCGGCGAGTGCGGACTGGATTTCAACCGGGACTTTTCGCCGCGTCCGCAGCAAGAAAAAGTCCTCGAGGAACACCTGGCCCTGGCTGTCGAACTGAAACTGCCGGTATTCCTTCACGAGCGCGACGCCAACCAGCGCCTGTTGGAGATCCTCAAGGATTACCGTGACCACGTGCCCGCCGCCGTGGTGCATTGCTTTACTGGCGAACAACAGGCGCTTTTCAGCTACCTCGACCTTGATCTGCACATTGGTATCACCGGCTGGATCTGCGATGAGCGGCGTGGGACGCATCTGCACCCATTAGTCAGAGAGATTCCCCGCGGCCGTCTGATGCTGGAAAGTGATGCGCCCTACCTGCTGCCACGCACGCTGCGCCCCAAGCCGAAGAACGGCCGCAATGAGCCCGCCTTCCTCACCGAAGTACTGCGCGAAGTTGCCCTGCATCGCCATGAAACGCTGGAAGACCTGGCGACGCACAGTACCGCCTGTGCCCGCGCTTTCTTCGGCTTACCTGCCGTGGAGTGATGCGGCGCATTGACCCATGTCAAAAAGCCTTTCCTGAGCAGCGGCACAATAATGGCACCTTGCCAATGCTGTTTCCGCTATCAGAGAAAACCTCCATGGGTGCCTGGCTTAGCAATATCTCGCTGAAGTACAAATTCTGGGCCGTCAACGCGGTGGCTTTCATCACCACCCTGCTGCTGGTGCTGTATGCCGTGCAGCTCGAACAACAGGCCCGCAGCCAGGCGTCCCAGGTTTCGGCCAGGGCCCAGGCGCAGGTGCTCAACGCCTGGCCGACCGACAAGACACTCCCCACTGGCGAGAACTGGCTGACCTTTACCGGCGACCAAGCGCCACAACGGGCAGGCCAGGATCTGTCCATCTTGCAAGGCGCCAGCGGCTGGGTCGAACTCAGTCACCTGCCGTTGTTCGGCGTAAACCCGCTGATAGGCGCAGAGGTCATCCGCCGTGCCGACGGACAACAGGTCGCCGTACTTGCTTACGCGCCAAGCCTGCGCCAAGTGTTCGGCGAACGCTTCGTCAACTATGCGGTGGCGGTTGCGATCCTGATGCTCGCGATGCTCGGCGCCTCGCAACTGCTGATCCGCTTCCTGCTCAGCCAGCTCAACACCCTCAAGGACGTGATGCTGCATGTAGAAAAGAGCGGCGACCTGTCCGCCCGCGTGCCCCTGGCTTGCAAGGATGAAGTCGGGCAGATGGCCAGCGCCTTCAATGCCATGCAAGCCGGCTACCAACGGGTGGTCAACACCGTGGCGCGGACCGCCAGGCAATTGGACGAGGGCGCCGCACGCCTGGCCAGCAGCATGAACGAGGTGCAGCACGGCATGCTCGGCCAGCAGAGCGAGACCGACCAGGCCGCCACGGCGATCAACGAAATGACCGCCACCGTCCACCATATTGCCCAGCACGCCGGGGCCACCCGCGACCTCTCGCAAACCGCCGATACCCTCGCCGGCAGCGGCCAGGAAGTGGTCACACGCGTGCAACGTTCAATCGCCGGGCTGTCCAGCGGTGTGCAACAGACCGCTGAGATGATCCAGAAACTCGCCGAAGACAGCCAGAAAATCAACGGTGTGGTCGGGGTGATCCACAGCATCGCCGAACAGACCAATTTGCTCGCCCTCAACGCCGCCATCGAAGCTGCCCGCGCTGGCGAAATGGGCCGTGGCTTTGCGGTAGTCGCCGACGAAGTGCGCAACCTGGCCAAACGCGTGCAGAGCTCCACCGACGAAATCACCCGCATGGTCTCGGCGCTGCAAGCCGGCACCCGCGACGCGGTGGACTTCATGCAGGAAAGCTCGTTCAAGGCCGATGACTGCGTGCAGCAGGCCCAGGAAGCCGGCGCCGCGCTCGCCGAAATCACCGGCGCCGTGGCGCAGATGCGCGAGAGCAACACCCAGATTGCGGTGGCCGCCGAACAGCAGAGCCATGTCGCCGAAGAGATGAACCGCGCCGTGGTGAGCATTCGTGATGTGACCGAGAATACCGTGCAGCAGACCGTCGACTCAGCGACCACCAGCAACGAACTGGCGACACTGGCGGGAGAGCTGAGTAAGGCGATTGGGCAGTTGAAGCTGTAGGACCGATCAGCCCGTAATCCGACTCCTACAGCCATGTTTCAGAGTACTTGAGGTCAAAACGAAACTTCCTACGTAACTGCCAGATAAGCTCTACTCCCCCGCCCCGCAAACCGCTGCAAAGTCCCTCGCCTGATTAGTCAGTGCGAAGGAGTGCAGATGGTTTTTTTCGTTAGGGCTCCGGTTGTCGGGGCCGTCTTTTGATTCCGGTGATAGCCAGCTTCGTCCTGGCGCCCATGGACCCCACAGCGCCGGACGTTGAACGTGTGCTTGGGGATTTGCGCAATTGCCTGAACACCTTCGACGCGTGGGCCGACAGCTTTTTCAGTGGCTCGGCTCTGGAAGTCGAGCAGGTGTTCAAGGTCGGGGATGACGTCGCACTGGTGGCGCCGATCTCTTCCGACACGCCCAGTCGCACAGTCGCTCAATGCAAGGCCCAGGGTGGGCTGACCCTGGTGCACCTGTTCGAGAGCACCCGCTTCGTCCCCATCGGCAACACGCCGGTGACGCTGCAAGCCATCGCCCAGGACGGCACGCCCATTGGCGCGCCGCTGCACCGCACCATCGGCCCCAGCGGCATGCTTGAAGTGCCCGAATGTACTCGCGACCAGCAGTACCGAGTCACTTTCTACCCCAATGTCTCCAAAGATCACGTCAAGGCGCTGTATGCGTCCTACCAGTCGGTGATTGCCGGGCTGGAAGCGGACCTGCGCAAGCAATGGCACGAGCGCTTCGAGCCTCAATGGGCAGACTTTGCCAAAGCCCTACCCTTCAAGCGCAGCGCGAAACAGGGCGCGGCCTTTGCAAGCGGGATTGGCCAGGCGTTTTACAACCTGTGGGACAACATCACCGAGCTGTACGACCTGTTGGCGAACCTCAAGTCCAACAGCGAGAAGCTGCTGCAGTACCTCTCCCAAGCCGAACTCGATGAACTGCTGAAACTGGGCAAGGACACACTCGCCCAGGGCTTGCTGGTGCTCAGTGATGAGCCGCTGTTGTTTATCTATTTGTCGGCGATGGTCAGCTGGATACGCCTGCTGCCGCCGCCCGAGATGTACGAACTGTTGGGTGAGATCACCGGCGAAGTCTTGATCAACCTGCTGCTGCTATGGGCTACGCGGGGGATGGGGGTGCAGCTTCGGTTGGGGGCTCAGGTGTTGAGTTCTATTAAATCCGGCCGGGCGCGGGCGTTACTGGAGTTGCTGGCCAGGCAGGTGCCTGGGCCTGGGTTGGGGCCGCATGTGGAGACGGCAAAGCCGTTGCTGCTGGGCAGTGCGGCGACGCCGGTCAAGGCGGTGCCGGTGGCGCCGTTGCAGGCTGGCGAGCATCTGGTTTCGAACCCGGTGCCGATGGTGCGCAGCAAG